>NZ_JAMOKM010000030.1:0-33961 GCF_023656665.1 Parabacteroides sp. B2-S-102
TAGACGATCGTTTTAATCATTCATTTTCATTGTATGATAACAAAATAAGAGGCTTCCCTCACCACTATGAGACAGCCTCTTACCTCTAGGAGAAATAAATATATTATCTCCGATCTCCCTACCTTACTTTTTTAATCCTGTTGCTTCCAACCAGACATTTGCCATTAACTGACGGCCCGGTAAATCGGGGTGTACACCATCCGCTCCCCAATAACGAGCTGGAGCTAATTTTAACGCAGCGTCGAATGCCGCTTGGTAGGGAACAAATATCGCATTAAACTCATCGGCTAGTTTTTTCAACGATGCCCTGTAACCATCAAACTCCGGGAACCATTTGGCATCATCAATGGCGGATCCGCCACGTAAAGCGAAAGGCTCTCCTAGCACTAGTTGGACATTGGGAAGTTTTTCCTTCGTATAATGTAGCAGATCTTGTAAATCCCTTTCATAAATCCCTAATGATCCTTTATAATTTCCCATCAATATATGCCAGAAGTCATTTACTCCAATCAAGATACTTAGCACATCCGGCTGAATAGCCAAGGTATCCAGTTCCCAACGATCTCGTAACTGATATACCTTATTGCCCCCTACACCACGGTTATATATCTTCAATTGCTTATCTGGATAATCACTCAATAAGGTTGAGGCGGCAAATAAGGCATATCCCATACCCATTTGCTCGGGTGTATTACATTGGTTACAGTCATATTTTCGAAACATATCCGTTATCGAATCACCTTGAAAAAGAATCACACTATCCTTTTCCAATTTAATCTTCGGAGATACATTTCCATTTTGTTTACTCACTACTGCCTTCGCCAATTCCGACATGGTTAACATTCCTAAGCCCGCAAAAGCCCCCTTTCTCAAAAAATCCCTTCTTGTGTTCATCATTCTAAATATTAAGATTCATTCTTCTTAATATATACGACTCATTCACTCAATTCACTTACAGAGACAGTCTTTTTCTGCAAAAATGTCCACAATTTCTAGTGAATACTAGTGTTTATTCATAATAAAAAGGTTTCTTTTGTGTCGTTACTCGTTTTTCAGGAATATATAAGGAAGAGTAACAGAAAGGCCAAATACACTTACTATGGGAGGTGCATAGCCTAACCATTATTAAACCGGGCTTTTTTTGTATATAGAATTTAACAATAACTAATATATATCCAAAACCTTAACTATGACGGTACCTGTTGTTGATTAAATGTTTACGGATCATCCACTAGGTTGAAGATCGTATTCTCATCATACATAACATAAGATTCCCAGTTCAGTTGCGCCAAAACCTCATAACGGAAAGCGGTACCGTCATTAAAAGTCCGCACCACCAAATTGATCTTCCGCAAAGGCGCAGCTGCTCCCTCTAGGGGAATGAGCACCTCAACTTGCCATCAAGCGAAGCAAGTTGCACACTTTTACGAGCAAACAACGATAAACTCCCTGCAATGAAGAAAAAGATCATTGAATAGATTGTTCATTCTTCATATATTCATATGAAAATTACTCATACGCTGAATTTTGTTCCCAATTCGGGTTCGAACAGAATTATACATAAACATACAATATTCACCAAGATCTTCGGGATTCGCAAAGAATCTTCAAAAGGACCTGCCCCAAAAGGAGACTAAAATTACCTTTGGAGTAATTCATTTTATGTTATCATGAGGTATCATCAATTAACCAACGAGTAAAATTGCATCGAACTGCGTTATCTCACCACAGGAAACTCTGAGATCCTTAGAGTTGTACATCCATAAGGGACTAAGACGATCTCTTCTTCTGGTTGCTCACTCTTACTTGTGGAAAATGGGAGAGGACCGGTCATCTCATTATATATTCTCCAAGAAGTCATCTCTTTCGCCTTTAGCTTGATCTGTATAGGAGCGTTTCTCACATTCCAGAAATAATCGCAAGATTGCTTGTCCGGGTCTATTGTCACTTGACTATTTTTCTCCAAGTCCTCGATTGTGGCAGATAAAATTCCATAATTCCATTTTGTAGGGGAAGATACCTCATAATAATCGAAACCAAACTGATTTCTCTCTTTTCCTACAAATTCCTTTTTCATCCATCTCTCCTCCATTTTTAGCGCATAGACCAGGGGACCGCGTTCTATCGCTACAGAATTCTCATACCACCGGCTACTCTCAACTTTCATAGGTAAAGATAGTATTACTTGATCACCATCTTTCCATGGTCGATGTAGAATCGCCATATCGCTTCCTCCATTTATTGAATCAGTAATGCCATTAATCGTAACAGCAGCCCCTTTACACCATTCAGGAATACGTAAATGAAACGGGAACGTAACCTCCTTTACGGAATTTGATAATCGGATCGTAAATCGAATTTTATCATCCATCGGATAATAAGTATCCTCTATTATTGAGATCTCATGCCCATCACCAACTTGGGCTACCACCTCTGAAGGAGAATAAGCCAACGCCGCAATACCCTTATCTGGGGTCGCATACCACAGGCTTTGGGTAAATTTAGGCCAAGCTTGATGCATATTAGAAAAACAGCAAGGATAACCAGTCCGCGTTCCATAAATAATATCCGTTGCCGCATGATGTGCATCTTCATAGAAATTATGAGGGTGTCGTGTAATCATGATTTGATTGGCCTGCTGGAAATACTGCTTATTCATAAAATCATCCGTAATCTGTGTGGGAAGCGCATTGAAAGCGATGCGCTCCAAATGATCAGTGAATGTCAGATCACCCGTTATTTCCATCATTTTTTCCAAAGAGTACATCAACTCTACCGCAGAGCATAATTCGGAGCCTTGCGTTGGATTATTTCCATGCAATCCTTCATCTCCTCCAAACATTCCTTGAGGTTGTCCGTTGTATTTGCGAATATCAGCCAATCCCTTCTTTACCGCATCTATATATGACTTTTCCGGCTTCTGCTGGTAATAGATAACAGGTTCTTTAAGCCCTTGTGCTAAATTTACGCAATGGATGGAATTAAAGCGGGTTAAATGATCCCTATTTAGAAACATATCGATAAAATTAAAACTTTGCTCATGCAACAAATTCCCCAAATCGAGGAGAAATGCCTCCCCCGTAATATTATAGAACCAATAGACAGCCTGCAGATTATCACAAGCACGGAATTCGGCCCAAAAAGTCCAATTCCCTAGTGGAGTGGGAGGAAGAGTTGCCAGTTGATAACGGAAATACTTCGTCATAAAATCGATCACTCTCTCATCCCTTGTCGCTGAATAATATTGTTGCATAATTTTCAACATGACCATCCTTGGCCACCAGTCGGCAGAATTATCCCTCTGCAAACCAGGCTCTGGACTATAATCCTTAGATGGACCAAAGAAACCATCCTCCCGTTGACTTTTCAATGTCCACTCAATCCAAGGCTGGATTTTTCTCTTTAGATTATCATCATCCAGTATATAGGCCAACGGAAGTAAACCATCTATCCAATAAGGGCCTCTTTCCCATTGATCCCCATCACCGCCTAGCCATCCATTGCGTTCTCCCATTACCTCCGGATACAATGTATCCATCTGGCTAGAAGCCCCGTCTCTCTGTCGTTCCAACATTTCAAGAAGCCATCCCTTCGCCTTAATACTCCCCAATGGTAACTCCATATAAGGTTTTCGAATCAGCGGATAGCGATTATTTAAATAATTGGAGTTATCTGCCTTAACGTCAAAACGTCCACTTAATATTCCCAGAACGAATAAGAATGATAAAAAGATTTTTTTGCTCATAATCGCACTTTTTAATAAGGTATTGATAATAAACTAACAGGTCCTAATAATCCTGAAGGTTGCAATGGAGAATCTACATTCCAAGAATTATGATGCGCCCAAGTCGGACGTTTTTCTGGAGGAAGGCGAAGATCCCCGATCAAACGATTCATCCATGTACTGGAGACCTCTATCTCTAGAACATTTTCCCCTCTTTTAACCATATCTGTCACATCAATACGATAAGGAGCTGTCCAAACTCCACCCGCATATTTACCATTGACTTTTATTTTAGCCATTGCTATAACTTTGCCTAAATCCAAGAAAAGCCTTTTATCTAGCTCCTCTTGAACTTCAAATGATGTTTTGTATATGGCTGTTCCTGAAAAATATTTTATACGGTCATCCTCATGCCTTGTCCAATCTATTAATTTATTAAATGCAACAGGCTCGACAGGACCTCTCTTATATTGATCAGACTCAAAAGTAACTTGCCATGGCTTATCAATTTCTACAATAGTCTCAGGCTTAGGGAAATTAGCTTCCAATTCGGTAGACAAAGGCTTACCATGCCTACGAAATACCATAAAACAACTTTGGTATGCGTCTAACTTTAAAGGTACTTGTGTAAATTCTTCATTTTCTATGAAAGAAGGTAATGATCTTGTCGAACCGGTAACCGCATCCCATAATTCAGGGACTTTACCTTTCACACGGAATTTTGGCAATGTGACGATTGCTTTATCACTTTGATTCGAAATAAAATAAATCTCATTTCCGTCAACGGTACGATGGGTATAGAGTGCGGGAGAATCATCTTCAAATAAACAATCCGGGATAATCCCTAAATCATCAAAGACCTCTTTTAGTTCTACGTTCGTAAAAATCTTTCCACTTCCATAAGAACGTTGTTTTACGGAAAGATCACCCCACATCTTTTTCGCAAGTTCATTCACCTCTCTATCCGCTATCGGGTAATTCTCCATACTAGGAGAACAAACAGGGGGATAGCCAAGTATTATTGCTCCATCAAAAACCAATCTTTCAATTTTCTTTAAAACAGAAGGGCGCATGGTTCTCATCTTAGGTAATACCAATACACTATAAGATGTACCATGGGGCAATACTAGTTTCCCATCCTTGACTGATAAATCATTAATCAGCACCTCCGCATTTATATAATCATAAGAATATCCCTTCGGCAGCTCAGGATCACGCACACCCGTCATCTTTGGAACATCCTCTCCGATAAAAAAAGCGACATCCGCAATATTTAAGCCCTGCTGTAGCATATAATTAGATCGTTTAATATAATCCGTGAAAAGATCAAGATGAGAATACCACGTATTCAAACGATTAAATTCATTACCGAAACTCGTATTGACACCCGGTGGACGATTAGCGTAAGGTTGATGAATGTAAACATGCAAAAGTGTGTTATTAACACCTTCGGCAAACGACCAATCACCTCGTTTCTTTAACATTGCTGGGTAACGGCTATATGAACCTTCCCCACAGGTAAATGATTCAGCAGAGACTTTCGACTTTCCATAAATGTGAGCGCATGAAGAAGCAGCCCGATTCTCTATACTTCCCAAAGTACCTTCGTTCCAAAACTCTCCCCCAACTTCGTCTGATTGCCCTCCATATTGCAGGAACTCTCCGGGAAATCCCCAATGGCCATAATTTTCCAACCAAGTTGTCATTTTATGTTTATGACTTATCTCTCTTAAACCACCTACATAGTCATAAGCGATTTTATCCGCTATTAGTCGTCTTACATCCCATAGAAACCTATCAGAAAGATCCGGACTGCCAATGGTGTGACCTTGTAGCACAGGTAGGAATGGTGCCGGATCGTATCCATAATGTTCTCTAAAATTCTCAATAAAACCATCGGTAAAGTTTTGACCTCCTGTCTCATAACTATCTTGGACTACAACCTTCAACGTTTTTCGATCGGATTCTGGTATACGCTTTAATATCATTCCTAAGTAAGAATCAAAATGACTTGCCACATGTTCCTTATTCATTTTATCGATCTCAAGTCCTGTTCCTTCAGATGATGCAGGTGCATTCGTTACACCTGTAGGTGTCATTCCCATTCGCATAATGATCCATTCTCCTTTTGGCGCATTCCATGTCAGCATACCTTTACTATCCATGTAATCAGAAATATCTAAAATCTCATTAGGCTGTACCACGGAATAATCTACAACCTCGGGTTGCTCATCCCACAGATAATCATTCCAATAAGGAAGCGGTGTCTGGTGCATTTTAGCCAATGTTTTTTCTGCGAATCTTTCGACAAAGGGTGTCGAAGAAAGTAAAATACGTTTAATACCACTTCCTTTGTTGGCCTTCATCACAAGCCGAAGTTTTTTATCCGTTATTTCTGGTAATCGTATAGCTACAGGAGCATAAGGATCAAAACCGACATTTAATGCCGCATTCGTCCGATTCAACGTAAATTTCTTTAAGCTCTTGAATGAGTTTTCTATTGATATCTGTAATTCAACAGTCGCATTTATAGGACGTTCTTCCGGATATAAGATAAGACTCCTTGCAATCGTTTTTTCAGACAAGGGAATATCTATTATCACCTCGTCTTCATTAAACGATATTCCTTTTCCGGCATCTAAATTCGTTTTTAAGCGAGCCGGAAATACCGTATAATTTATTTTATCCAACAAATTATCATAATAATCCTTTTTTACTGGCATCGCTATAACTTTAACATCTTGAAATTCATTTGAAGGTTGCGCAAGATACTCTTGAACTCTGCACGGTCCTGTTACTCTTTTTTCTGAATGGGCGAGATATCTCATTGACTGTTCTGGCTTCACCCAAGGCCCTCCAGATTGACTCCAACCCGGACTATTAAAAAGACCTATTTCAATATCTAATTCTGTCGCAGTCTTTAAAGCTGTATGTAAAATATCCCACCATTCATCCGTGAAAATTTTCACGCTTCCATAAGGAGCCTCGTTGGGGGATAAACCTATATTTCCAATAAAAGCTCTATTGATCCCTTTCTCCTTCATTGAGTGAAGATCTTTAATTACAGCCTCCTTTGATAAATTGTCATTAATCCAATACCAATATATAGAAGTCTGTATATCTGCTGGGACATTTTTAAAATATTTCTCAATCCTATTGAAATCCGATTCACTTCCTAAAAGCATTGAGGAAGTAAATAAAAATGAATAAATAATTAAAACAAAATAATGCTTATAAAAATTTCGTCGCATAATCTAACTTTAAGATTTACCTGATTTGCGATTGAGTAAAAAACTCAATCGCAAATCAGCATTTTTCACTTATCACCTATTATAAAAATCGATTTTACGGGAGATAGTTGGAGCCTAAATGTTGTATACACGATATTATCATTACCTATCTCATACTTAACAGGTATTTCCTTTCCTAAATCTCCTGTATAAGGATTCCAAATTTCCAAAGATAACTTTCCCTTCAAACGCACATCCGTCTCAACAAAAGAGTCTGTAGAGTTTGCGAAAAAATAAATATCCTTTCCATCTTTTTGCTTATGAATATAAGAAAACATTCCTAATTTTTCCGGGGGAAGGCCTCGATATTCATCTACTCCCAACAACGGACGATGCAAAGCATCCAGCTGGTCAAGCGAGCCCACCGTATTTATATGAACATCCGGACAAGGCAATAATAAATCGATAGCATTAGCCAGTAGATCTTTTTCCGCTGAAGGAAGGAATGCCGCTTTACCTCCTCGCTCGTTCGATACAGCAACAAACTCATCAAGACCTGGCTCTGAATATTTCTCACCAAATATCTCTTTTATAAGTTCTACCAATTCTTTATCCCTCCCAAATTCCGCTGATTTCTGAGGGAATTGATGCGTTATTAAAAGCTTTCCTCCCGTATCATAGAAAGTCTTGATCTTGTTTAGGGTCTCCACTGACAACACGTACGATGAAGGTATTATTAACAATTTATATTCTTGGTGCGTAATCGGAGTTGTCAGACGAATCTCCCCATCAACGATCTGATATTTATCCTTTAATAGTTCCTCGGGATGAATAAATGTAAAATCTTTACGAATTTGTCCTGTCAACATATCTCCTATCTGGTTGTAATCTGTACCCGGAGGCACATCTTTCCCAATAGTAGGACGAGTTGGATTATCCCACTCATACCATCCTTCCAATGACTCAATCGGGTATAAAATCGCGATATCCACTACTCGATTACCATCTTGCAATAACGTAGAAGCACGCGCCACATAATCACTATAGGAATGTAGAGCCGGTCCCAATAATTTACTTTGATGCCCTATTAATGGAGGAATTTTCACCATGGTTGGGTCATACCACATCCCATGAGGAACAAAGAAGTTCGCCCCTCGAACCATTAATTCCATCGCTCCTCTATATAGCATAAAGGAATCCATATCAGCCCTATAATTGCCATAAATCTCTACGGCAACATTGGGACGATTATAGGTATCCGCTGCCGAGCTTATCAGCTTAAATCCCGGGCGCCCGTACGGATAACCGTGAATAGCATCCATCAAAGGGACCGAGACATAGCGATAGAATTTAAACGGGTCACCATACATGTCAACTGCTGTCGGCTCGTAATTTCCAGGTGGATGTCCCATACTCACTAAATCGTGTCGTTCACTCCATTCTCCTACTTTTTTAGGATAACCCTCCCCCATAAGTTCAGCGCGCAATCCATAAAGAGCCACACGAGCAGCCTCCGTTTCTTCCCCGATATGGTACCATAACGCAGGATAATATAAAACAGCTTTTTTCTTATATCGTTTTTCAAATAAAGCAGTAAGCTCCGCATTCCAATAGCGAGAATTACCTAAGTAACCAACATCGTCAAAAAACGTTCGCTTAACGATTTTTCCAAAAAACTCATTAAAACGAGCACTGTATTGATCATACGTCATTGATATAAAATGGTCTACGGCTGCTTTATCCATATAATCCAAACGAGAATCCACATTGTATTCCAAGAAAAATGACAAAAGCTTCCATTTACCCTTAGGAGCCTGCCATGTGAGCAATCCCTCATTATCCACACATTCGGTTAGGTCGATCCGTTCAAAAGTCTCCATATTCATAGCGACCGCTCCCATAAAAAGGTCTTTTACAGGCAGTTTTTCCTTGACCACCCGCCCACCTAAGATATCCCACTCTTTTTTACTTAAACGTTTTTGCGTATATTGAGGAAATTCTTGCTTGAGACGACCGCCTAATACACCACTTGGAAAATCCACATCGTCGTATAAAATAACCTCCGTGCCTAGCTGCTCTGAGCACTCTAAAATGTCTCGATAACGATCGAAATAAGATTCACTCAAATATTCGGGAGTCGTTCCGGGGCAAATTTCCTTGCCTCCCCACATCTTGGCAGGAGTTAATGACAATACTGCCACACCGCCAAAACCATCCTTTTGGTACGCATCTGTAATTTGCCTATAAATTCCCTCTTTCGTTAATTCCCCATTTATATGCCAAAAAGGTTGTGGACGATATTCATTAGGAGGAGATATGAATTTAGCCTCCATCTCTTTTCCCTCATTATGGGGTGTACCAAACGCACACCCCGTAAACAAAAGTAGACCACTGATAGCTATATTTGCTAAATTTGTTTGTTTCATTCTACAACATATTAATAACCATTATTTTGTTCTAAGCTTTCATTGCTCTTCTGAATTTCCGAATAATGAATAGGCAAGACAAAGAAAGCATCCTTCCATTCATTTTTCCTGGAATCTAAAGATAATACGTATCGTTCATAAGAGAATTTCCCTTCACCATCTTTTATGATATTAAGGCCTACTATTGGCGTATTATCAGCGATTTTCCACCTGCGCAAATCGAAGAAACGATGTCCCTCAAATGCTAACTCGATTTGTCGCTCGTGATAAATTCGCTTCAATAAGGCCTCTCCACTATCTGTTATAGAAGGCATATTTACGCTTTTACGAGCTCGAACCTTATTCACATATTCCCGAGCGACATCCTCATGTCCTAATTGGAACTCTGCTTCTGCATAATTCAAATAGATCTCGGCTAAACGGAAGAAAGGAAATGGAGTTGTATAATGATGGGATTGAGATACAGGTTCGTTCTCGTTCACGAACTTCCTACAATAGTAACCAGTCATTGTCATATCTTGCTGAATCATATCCGCTCCATCCTTAAATGTTTCAACGATACGACCATTCAAGCTGGTTGAGCCATTGTAATAAATACAATCATAAAAACGCGGATCTCTATTCTCATATGGTTTCTCCGGGTTATAAATCGATTTTGGATTTATGTCTCCGCTCTCAGAATTTAACACCGGTATCTCGCCGTCTAAAGTCTCATAAGCGTCAACCAGATTTTGAGAGGGAGTAGCCCATCCTCGGCCACCATCACCTGTACAGGTTAAATTAAAGCCCAGCATGTGAGAATATGTCTCACTGAACTCTTTAGCAAAGATATATTCATTGTTGGTTACATCAAAAAACATTTCTCGATAATTGTCACATAATGAATATCCCTTATCTAGTAGCTCTTTCGCCGCATCTGACGCTTTTTGCCATCTTTCTTTATCATTGTCCGGATTATTCAAAGCACTCGCATTATAAAGCAAGACTCTTGACTTTAAAGCTCTAGCAGCATTAGCTCCGACTCTATTTCTCTCGCTTGGCCGATCTGGCAGATTCGCAATCACATCATCCAAATCACTGATAATGTATTCTACACACTCATTATAGGTATTTCGTTTGACATTCGACCAATCACTATTGATATCATAAACCTCCTTTATAATAGGAACACCGCCATAAGAACGGATCAAACGAAAATAGATGAATGCACGGATAAACTTCATCTCATTTATCATCGTATTCTTAAATTCTTCATCCACCCTGGAGGATTCAATATTCTCAAAGAACATATTTACCTTATGAAGATACCCATAGCCAGTATTCCAATAGTTTAAGACATCGCTGACCGATCCTACATTATCCGACGTTAAAATATTCTCCCTGATATAATTACATCCTTCATCATTATATTTTTGATAGACCTCGTCAGAGAAAAAAGAATAACGGTAAAAATTATCTTGTCCCACAAGAGCGTTGTACTGATCGTTAACGTACATCTTTATCAGATTTTGATCCTGCCAGACAACCGGATCTGAATAACTGTCGCTTGGAATTATATCTAACGCATTGCAAGCAGTTAGAGCAAACATAGCCGAAGCTGCATATATTATTAGATTTTTCATATAATTAATTTATTTAAAATGAAACATTTACACCTAAATTAATCAAACGTTGCGGATTCAAGGCCCAACCGCCATACCCGGAACCTGTTGCCTCTGGGTCAATTCCCATACCTCTCATATGGTCGAAAGAAAATAAATTTGTGCCGCTCAAATAAACACGAGCATTCGCAACACCTATCTTCTCCCGAACCGCAACGGGTAAAGTATATCCGATTTCCGCATTTTTCAGTTTGAAAAATGCGGCGTTTATATTTGTGAATGTAGTACCGTTAATTTTATTAGGTGTACCTAAGCGAGGCTTCGTCCCATCCGTATTTTCAGGAGTCCACATATCCTCCGTCCACCATTGCATGAGATTTCCCGCTCCACCAGACGAAGGATCGACCCATGTTTCTTGTATGGTATTAATAACTTTCGCTTGTCCCTGAAACAATAAAGAAAGATCAAATTGCTTCCAAGTAATGCCCAAATTCACGCCGTAGACGATTTGAGGGATATCGGTCAGATCTTGACGTATTCTATCCAGCGAGTTGATCTCACCGTCTCCGTTGGCGTCCCATATCTTGATATCACCGGCCATGGTTCCCGGTCGTTTAGGAACATTTGAATCCGCCATGTCAGACTCGCTATAAATACCGATCGCTTTATAACGCAATGAACTTCCAATCGGATGCCCTTCCGCCTTTTGATATTCTTCCGCCATCGGTGCCTCATCCGAGAACACAACATTGTTTTTCGCATAAGTAAAGTTGCCAGAAATAGAATAAGAGAAATCTTTGTTGACCGATTTCTGGTGACCAATCATGAATTCTATGCCTTGATTCTCTGCTATACCTATATTCTCGTCGGGTAATGACAAGCCTGTAAAAGCCGGGATAGAAGCATTTCGCTTAGATAATATATTTGTTCTTCTTGATTTGAACCAGTCAAACTCGAAACTTAATTGTCCCCCGAAGAAACGAGACTCTATACCAACATCATAAGAATTCGAGACTTCCCATGTTATATTAGGATTAGGAGCTCTCTTTTGGGATAGTCCGGAAACTTGTGCGCCATTGAAAACAGATCCAGCGGTAAGTCCATATAACACCATGTATTGATAGGCATCAACTACATCATTTCCCATTTGTCCCCATGAGGCTCTTATCTTCAAATTATCCAACCAGTTAATATCCGACATGAATGCTTCGCGAGAAATAGTCCAGCCCGCCGACACTCCCGGGAAAAAGCCATATCGATTTCCCTTGGGGAAGTTTTGAGAACCGTCATAACGAAACTGGAACTGCAACATATACTTATTATCATAATCATACATCGCACGGCCAAAATAGTTTATACGAGCTGTCTCTCCCCATAAACCATCATTCGTTTGCGTATTGCTATCGCCAAAAGGCAATTCCGGAACCACTCCCGAAGCGAAATTGCCTCTATAACCTTTCAACATACTACTCTTTGCCTTGCTCTCCTCAAAGCCAAAAAACGCATCAATCGTATGGACCTCATTAAAAGTGTTATGATAGTTCGCACGGACATTCCCCGTCAAATTCTCCGTTCTTTTTTCCTCGACCGTTAAAGAAGGGCTGGAGATAGTCGGCACGATAATTTTTGAGTACTCTCCTGTCGCTTGATCGTAATTGTAAACATAAGCTACATTCTTAAATTGCTTATACTTCTGCTGATAAAAATCATAAGCAAAGCTCCCGACTAAAGACAACCCCTTGACCCACGGGATATCAATCGTGATATTCGCTTGTGAGTTGAAGAGCCAACGATCGGTCTTTGTCTCACCGGCTTCTCCCGATGTTTGTACTAATGGATTATCTCCATCACGAGCAGGAGCGGCCAAATCTGTCCCGGGATATTTCGCTAAAATTGTCGGTAAATTCAAAGCGACATGAGAATACATAGATCCTCCATTCACGGAGCCATCACGAGGAAGCACACGACCTAGTTTTTTCGCAGATAAATCTAAACTGATTTTTATATAGTCATTTACTTTCGCATCCAAATTAGAGCGGACATTTATTTGTCTATTATAAGTGAATCCATTATTAAAAGGAGTTCCTTGGTTCAAGAAACCTCCAGACATGAAATACTGTACCCTCTCGCTTCCCCCACGCAGAGAGAGATTGGCTTTGTCCTGGTGAGTCCATGTTTTTTGAACAGTTCTGTACCAGTCCGTATTCGGGTAATTCAAAGGATCTGACCCATCGGCAAACTTCCGTATCTCTTCCTCGGTATAAGTAGGCTCTAATCCCTTTGTTATATTGGCCCAATTTCGTGCGGTCGCATAAGTTGCAGCATCGGCCATCTTTACGATTCGTGTAGGTTGGGCAAATGAATGGTTGTAAGAAACGTTTATGGTAGGCTTAAGTCCCGTTTTACCTCGTTTGGTCGTGATCAAGATAACGCCATTTGCAGCTCTTGATCCATAAATCGCAGCAGAAGCGTCTTTCAATACGGAAATCGACTCTATATCATTGGGATCCATCCTTGACAAGATACCATCTTCCTCCGTTCTCGCAATACCATCTACTACATACAAAGGCTCTGTATTACTTCCATACGTACTTTTTCCTCTGACAAAAATAGAGGTCCCCTCGTTTCCAACCTCACCGGAACGAGTATTGATAATTACACCAGACAAGCGACCGGCCAAACCTGCCGCAACATCGGCGGAAGGGCTTACGGCGATATCATCCGCTCCAATCGAGGTAATCGCAGCCGTTACCACTTCTTTCTTTTGTGTTCCATAACCTACGACTACAACCTCCTCCAACGCTTGCGTATCCTCATTCAAGACAATCTTAAAGTCTGATTGATTATTGACATGTATCTCTTTATCCTTATATCCTATATAAGATAGGACGAGTACCGCATTGGACGATACGTCAGAAATGGAGAAGTGACCATTGAGATCCGTAATCGTACCATTTGTCGTACCCTTCACGACTATGTTCGCTCCAATAATCGCATCTCCGTCCACATCTAAGACCGAGCCCGTGATATTTTTCTTGGGTACTTGTTGGTCTGACACATTGACCTTCTTCAATATAATATTCTTCCCTTGGATCTCATACGTCAATCCTTGACCACGCAAAATTTGTTCGATTACCGCATTGATCGATTGATTTTCCGAAGACACGGATATTTTCTTCCCTGTATCCACGTCCGCAGACGAGAATACAAACGAGTAGCCACTCCTACTCTTCAGCTCATCCATCGCTTGTTTTACTGTTATATTACTCATTTTCAATGTTATATTCTGAGAACTAACAGTTAAATTTAAGCAAAACGAAGCCATGGCCACATAAATGACCTTTTTTACAACTTTCATAAATAGCTTAATTTTTAGTAATTTAACTTGTGATTGATGATGACCTTTCAGAGTATTGATTACATTTGTATTCCTCATCCAGATCATTTGCATAATGTAATTTGAGGATTTATGAGTCGGAGGATCTAGCCCATTCTCCGATTCCTTTTATGATCCTGTTACTCCTTTTTTAATCTCCTTCCATATTCTCCATATTAAAACAATTTTAAGGTTAAACAATTATCTATCACTTCGCATAAAGCAGAATACTATCACCTTCCACTTTATATCTTACTTGATTTGTCGCAGTTATAATATCTAACACATTATAGATAGTCTGTTCTTTTCTATTGAATAACGCATAAAAGCGATTATGGGTTAACTGTTCATCCGCAATATGAATCTTCACATTATAGCTACGATTCAGTTCTTTCACAATGTCAGATAGAGGCATCTCATCGAAGAATAGTCCATCGTTTGTCCATTCCTTAGCGTTTTTCACTTCCGCTCGGCTTATAATCATTTCCCCGGTAAGTTTATTCAAGGTAACCTTCTCTGAAGGAGACAAGTAGTTTATTCCCATCTTCTTTACATAATTCTCTAGCTGAACTTTTCCTTCCAACAGATTCACGGTTACCTCTTCGTCCTCGTCATAATTCCGGAAGTTGAACTTAGTACCCAATACTTTTACATTCAACTCTTTCGTCATTACATCAAAAGGTAACTTCTCATTTTTCCTCACCTCAAAATAAGCCTCTCCATTCAGCCGAAGATGGCGGTCTTTCACCCCAAAACCTTGCGAATATACGATCTTTGAGCCAGCGTTTAACCAGACCAATGTGCTATCCGGTAAAATCAGCTTGGTCTTGGCCCCTAAAGGAGCTTCCACCAAGATATCCGCAAACTGGTTCTGTAATTGCCGCTCACCCCACCAATAGGAAATCGTAGAAGCGATCAATAATAGGATAACCGCTGCCGCACCATAAACGATTTTAGGAATATTGAATACCGTACGGCGTTTTTGCTGGGTACGAGAAACAAAACGATCGAACGCCTTATCGACATTATAGGCACAGGAATCATCGGCAGCCAAAGCAGAGAACCAAAGTTCTTGTTCTTCATGATCAGGTAATGATCGCTCGTTTTTCGTATGTGATTTCTTTTCTTCCATATAGATTAAATATCCAGCTTTTATATATAAGACAGTTATTTCTCCTCAAGGGGTAGTGAGAAACATCAATTTTTTCATTCTCACAAGGAGAAAAATGATATCAACAAGATCAGATACTTCCTCAGATCTTGATGTAGGCGGGTTAAAGCCATCTTTATGTGGTATTTAACCGTATTGACAGAAATTCCTAGCTCTGTAGCGATTTCCTCATTTTTCTTATGCTCAAAACGGCTTTTTCTAAAAACTCGTTTACATTCATCGCCTAAACTATCGATTGATTTTATGATCTCCTTCTCTAACTCCCGTTCAAGTAATATACCGAGCGGCTGTTCATCCGATTGTATCATAGCGTCCCACCCTAAGGTCTCAGACTCAATCTTCGAGAAACGAACTTCCTTCTTTTCCTTTTCTGATGAGATATGGTTATAACAGCGGTTCCGCACAGCCCGCATTAGATAAGCACGAAGAGAGCTATTTATATCCAATGTCTCACGGATTTCCCACAGATGAAATATCACATCACCAACTATAGTCTCCGCTAGAAATGGGTCGCCAACCAACTCATTGGCAAATTGACATAGTAAAACATAATGACGATCATATAAATATCGATAAGCATCTTGCTCGCCATTTCGTAATTTTTGCACTATTAACCGCTCCTTAACATCCATCTCATCGCAAAGATGAGATTTTAAAATGAAAATTAAAAATATTATTTCTAATTATACGATCTTCCATCCACAGCTTTTTCATTTACCGCTCCGTTTAAATGAAGCTTCTTGTAGATTTTTATATGTGCTCTGGTTTTCAGTGGAAGGATTCGGGACAAACACGTACGACTTTCATCCAAAACACGTACATGTTTTTTCAAAAAGTCGTACGTGTTTTGGATGAAAGATCATCGTGCTTTTTTGACTCTGATTTTTAGCATTTTATACACTAGGCTCATCAATGGTCTTGTTGTACGGAATTTGTATTGAGAACAAAGCTTTCCGGCTTAACCCAAACGAATGGGTTGCCATCTCATATACGTGCCGGTCCGCCATAACCACTCCATCGGGCCGTAGCGCAAGCCCGACAGCCAATATTGGCTAAAGGCAATCTGTATGGCCGTAAATCCAAGGCAGACCAATACACTCAAGAAAACACCCAAATGGCTCCAATCCAAGCCAAAACCGGAGAAAATAAAGACACCGGTCACGGATTGTACGATATAGTTTGTCAATCCCATACGCCCATAGCTAACCAATGGTTTCATGGCATTTTGAACTTTTACCGAGCGGTAAGCCTCTAAGACCAACACCACCCACAGATAAGCCGTCATCAGATTAATCAAGTTAGTTGTCGTAGCACCCATCCACGCATTGATAGAGACCTCACGCCAAGATGCGGCAGGTATATAAGGTTTTAGCAGATACAACAAGCCGATTAAAACCAACGCGACCAACGCCCCGTAATTCAAACGGCTACGGAACTCATCCATGCGTTGGAACAAGCGGATCCGGCCTACGATAAATCCGAGGATAAACAATCCCAAGGTCAGATAGATACGACCGCTGGCAAACTGGAAATTCATTTTTCCTACCAATCCGTCCCAAGCGTTGTTCTCAATGGTCTCGGCTAATGTCGGGACTCGCCGGGGAGCCTCAGCACGAGCGATAGGTGCGGCAGCCGGTCTTTCCACCACTTGCTCGACGGCAGGAGCCGTTACAGCCTTATACGCTACGGGAATTAGCGAGGCACCGCCCAAGAAAAGGAAAAGGGTGATTCCCACCAATAATTTAGTAGGCCATTTATACATCAATACCAATACAAAACCAAGCAACGCATACACCAACAAAATATCTACACGGACTAATAAACCATGAACAAAACCAATCACAAGCAACAATACCAATCGCCATAAGAAACGAGGACGCAAATCAACACCTTTTTGAGCTGCCCGATCCATCTGGATAAAGAAGCTCAAACCAAACAGGCAAGAAAATATAATGAAGAACTTGCCAAACACCAAGTAATTAATAAACCACCGAAAAATCTCATCCAGCGTCCCTTCCCAAGGGAACATGGCTTGGGGAGCCATTGTCCCCATAGCGCCAAAATGCTGCATCGCATGAATCAAGCAAATACCAATCAAGGAGAAGCCGCGCAGAGCGTCGATTACCGTAATACGTCCACCGGACGAAGCAAGTGTCTTATTCATTTCCATATCCACTATAATTTTTATTCTTATTCGTTTTTTCAAGTTTGATAACGCAAAAGTAAATGGTGGCACTAAACACCGCAATACCTCCAAACTCCAAAACGAAAACAATATACCTTATCACGAATATCCCTATGTTAATGATTCATATAGTATTGGATTACACGCAATTGTTGTTCCAAGGCACGCCCAATATTCCAGCAAGTGAAATCCTTATCCATCGCCTGCTCCAAGGAAACCGGATAAGGAAGAAGTGGCAAAACCGCCAGAAACCCGGATTTATTAAGCGCCTCTACCTCCTCTACGGAACCACCCATTACGATAACCGGGATACCCTGTCTCATGCCTGCCTGCAATACTCCGCATGGGGTCTTTCCCATGCAAGTCTGTTTATCCAGTTTACCTTCTCCCGTAATAATTAGATCCGCCCCCCGTATACATTCATCAAAACGCAAGGCATCCAGAACCATCCGGATACCGGGTTTAAGTTCAGCCTTTAGGAAAGCGACAAATCCTCCACCTAAACCACCTGCGGCTCCCGCACCCGGAATGTCGTCTATCTTTATTCGTCCCGTTCTTTTTATGACTTCCGCAAAATTTCGCAAGCCCTCATCCAGCAAACGGACCATAGCGTCGTCCGCTCCCTTTTGGCGGGCAAAGACATACGCCGCCCCTTTCTCACCATAAAAAGGGTTATTCACATCGCAGGCTATGGTAAATGAAGTTTCCCGCAATTGCGATAATGCCCTTGAGCAATCTATCTCATAAATCTGATTAAGGATCTGCCCACCCAATCCCAGCTCATTCCCTTTTCTATCAAGAAAACGAAAACCCAAGGCCTGCAACATACCGGTTCCTCCGTCATTCGTTGCGCTTCCCCCTATTCCTATCAAGAAATCCCGGCAACCACGATCCATAGCGTCTTTTATCAACTCACCGGTTCCATACGTCGTTGTTCTCAAGGGATTACGTTCCGACACAGGCACTAACGTAAGGCCACTCGCCGTCGCCATCTCGATAACCGCCGTACGATTATCTCCCAGTATCCCATAAGTGGCCTCGACCGGCCTCATCAACGGATCATGTACGACACAATATACGGCTTCTCCACCCATCGCCGTAATTAAAGTCTCCACGGTACCTTCTCCCCCATCCCCAACCGGGATTTTCACGACCTCGCAATCCGGAAAGACCTTACGGATTGCCAACTCGGCACATTCAGCCACTTCAATAGAAGATACTGAGCCTTTAAATGAATCGGAAGCAACAACAATTTTTCTCATTTAATCTCCTTTTTACACATATAATAAAATAAATCAATTCCTTCAAGATGTCCCAATATATAGATTTTAAATCAAATGAAGTACTACTTACTTGGGTAGAGAAGATATACTTCATTGGCAAAGTAAGCTATCTCCTGCGACAAAATAAGTATATCTCCTGCGACAAAAAAACTAAAAGTGACATTTTAATGCGGTTACCCTTCATAGTCTTTCAAGAATTTGTCTAATAGTATTCAAATTTTTATTTTTGCATTTATTATAATACAATTATACATTATGAAACAAAAATTGAACATTACTACATTCTTACTGTTTTGGTGCATCACCGCTTTATGGTCTATCCCACGTCCCGAATATCCCCGTCCACAATTTGAACGCATGGATTGGGTAAATTTGAACGGAGAATGGACTTGCTCATTCGATTTCGGAGGTACCGGAATGGAACGGGAGTTCTATAAATCGAACGGTTTTGACCAAAAGATCACAGTGCCTTTCTGCCCGGAAAGTAAGTTATCCGGCGTAAAATACACGGATTTCATTCAACATTTCTGGTATCAGCGTCCTATCACGATCCCACAAGAATGGAATGGAAAGAATATAAGACTTAACTTTGGAGCTGTTTATTATAAATCGGAAATATACATTGATGGAGTCTTAGCCAATCGCCATTTTGGCGGAACCTCTTCTTTCGCAGTAGATATCACCTCCTTGGTAACACCAGGAAAGACACATAGCCTAGTCGTATATGTAGAAAGTGACCTACGAAGCGCAAAACAACCGGCAGGAAAACAAAACCTACAATTTGAATCCTACGCCTGTAATTATACCCGGACCACAGGTATTTGGCAAACGGTTTGGATGGAGGCTGTCCATCCGGAAGGATTGCAATCCGTGCAGTTGCTGACAGATATAGACCAACAACAATTGGTTGTGCGTCCTCGTTTCTATAAAGAACTAGGAGGTAAATTGCAAGTAACCGTAAAAGACAACGGTAAAATAGTAGCCAGCCAAACCATTACGGCAAGCTCCTTATCTTCTGCTATTCTACCCATCAAGAAAATGAAAACATGGAGTCCGGAAAACCCTTTTCTGTACGACTTGGAATACAAAGTAATAGATAAGAACGGGAAGGTAGTAGATGAGGTAAGAAGCTATACAGGTATGCGTAAGGTACATATCGAAGGCAATAAGATTTATCTGAACAACAAACCTTATTACCAACGCTTGGTACTTGATCAAGGATTCTATCCCGATGGAATTTGGACGGCTCCTAGCGACGAGGCGTTAAAGCATGACATCGAACTCTCCATGGCGGCCGGCTTTAATGGTGCCCGCCTCCATCAGAAAGTATTCGAGGAACGTTTCTATTATTGGGCGGATAAGATGGGCTATCTTACATGGGGGGAAGCTTCCAGTTGGGGAATGGATTGCAATGATACGGAAACCGCCCGGAATTTCATAACTGAATGGACCGAAATCGTAGAACGTGACCGTAACCATCCTTCCCTTCTTATCTGGACACCTACAAACGAGGAGTTCTGGCCTGATCGCATACAATATCCGCGCCTGATGCACGACCTGTATAACCTAACGAAAATGATAGACCCGACGCGTCCTTTCCACGGTACCAGCGGTGGTGTACACATCGCTACCGATATCTGGACAATCCACAATTACGAGCAAAATCCGGAAGAATTGAAAAAGCAACTGTATAATGACGGTAAACTATTTGTCACCCCAAAATGGGAAATACAATTGATGCCGAAAAATATCGGTTTCAACGGCCTGAAATATACAGACCAATACCAATTCCCGGAATATAAAAAAGATATGCCTTATTTAGTTGATGAGTTTGGCGGTATAAAATGGAACCCGTCACAACAGATGGAAAGTGCCCAAAATACATCTTGGGGATATGGAGAGCCCCCCCATTCTTTAGAAGAGTTTTACAAACGTTTGGAGGGCCAAGTTAACGCTGTCCTATCTCTTTCGAAGGATATCTGGGGATATTGCTATACACAGTTGACTGATGTGGAACAAGAGCAAAACGGTATCTATTATTATGACCGTACGCCAAAATTCGACATGAAGCGTATTCATGATATCTTCAGCCAAACCCCGAAGGTAGAATAACATCATGATCTTAGTACGAGGGACAGTCAATATGTAACAACCAAATTTTATCAGGGACGTATCCACATGGATACGTCCCTTAATTTTTACAGATTACATATTTATCTTTATCTCAAAAATTTAATAAATAAAATAAATAACCTTGATAAGTATCTACTTTCGTTTGGTTAATTTTGAATAGCACAACATTATTTATCAACAGATTCTCCTCGAACTCCACCACCTTCTCAGTAATGACCTGCGGTTCCGTACAATCTATGCTCTAAGTTTTTTCATATTCATTTGCAATTATCACCAGCTCAAATATTTTAAGACAAAAGGGAAAAATATTAGCTCTTTACTTACAAAATAAAAAAATACGGAACTCACCAATGAATCCCGTATTCTTTAATTATCAACATTTTAGAGGATATGCTACTTTTTTCTTGTACATCTTATAACTTCCTGATTGATGTACTTAACTTTCTCCAGATCCATCTTTTCCACCTTTCGGTCATAAGTGACCAAGCCGTTTATCTCATGTTCCACATCTGTAGTCTGCGTATAGATGGCCGTGCTTAGTCCGAAATAGTTTATCATCTGCTCTAGCTCGGTAAGCATTAATACATAGGTATCAGTCAAGATTTCTCTATTCAACATCATCTCATAAGCGTCATTGCGTACAGGCCACATATGCCCACGCACAAATAGACCTTTTCCTCCGAATTCGCCAAGGGACGCAGCACGTTTATCATCGGGACGGGGGATCGCCTTAGGCTCGATCTTGCCATAATGATGCATATCCACGAAATCTCCATTTCCGGGATCTCCATAAGCTTTCCGATAGCCCGGAGCGTAATTATATCCCGACATACCGTTTACCCAACGATTCGGATCGTACTTTTTCACCCAAGCTGTGATGTCTGTCGCTTCAAAGGCTCCCCAATTCTCATTAAACGGAACCCACATCACAATAGAAGGCGAGCTGACGTGTTGGTCGATCATCACTTTCAATTCGTCACGGAACTGTTTACGAACCGCCACGGAATCCTCACCATCCGGCTCCCAAAGATTCGGCATATCTTGCCAAACCATCAAGCCAAGCCTGTCACAATGATAATACCAACGTTGAGGCTCTACTTTGATATGCTTGCGTATTACATTAAAACCCGCACGTTTCGCCAGTTCTATATCATACAACAAAGCCTTGTCGGTAGGAGCAGTAAATGCGCCATCGGGCCAATAACCTTGATCTAAAAGACCGATATGGAAAACAAACTCCCCGTTCAATAAAGGCCGAAGCACACCATCTACCTTTCCCATGCTAACAGAACGCATACCAAAATAAGAAGATACCTCATCTATTATCTCACCCTTTCGATCTTTCAACTGCAATTTCAAACCATACAAGAAAGGATCATCTGGACTCCATAGACGGGGTTCCCGGATAGGCAAGTAAAAACTCATATTGGAATTTCCTTCGGTTCTTGCCACCTCTGAATTACCATTATCCGCAATAGCCGTTACCTTTAACTCCTTATCCTCCGTATAAGCAATTACTTCCAACCGATTATTTTTTAAATCGGGCACTAGCTTAATCTGAGAAATATATTGTTTCTCTACCGGTTCAAGCCAAACGGTTTGCCAGATACCGGAGGTAAAAATATAATCTCCACGTGAGCCGTTCTTGCCCGAAGCGGCCCGGCCGTCGTTAGGATCATAAGCACCTACCACAAGGACATTTTCACCGGATTTCAAATAATCAGTAATATTTAAACTAAAAGCATCGTACCCTCCCGTATGGGTACCCACCTTCTTACCGTTGACAAACACAGACGAGATCCGATCTACAGCCCCAAAATTCAACAATACATTCCTGCCCTTCCATGCTTGAGGAACAGAGAAGCTACGCTTATACCACAGGCAAGTATCACCCCCACGGGCTATACCGGATAATTCCGATTCAGGAGGATACGGCACACGTATCTTTTCTACTTTCGCGGGAAAGACTGGAGGGGTGGTTGCCGTAACAGGATCAAGCAGGTCTTTTCCTCCCATATAATCCCATATACCATTCAGATTCAACCATTCCGAACGTGCCATCTGTGGACGCGGATATTCCGGTAAAGGAATCTCAGCCTTCAATGCCTCCTCTGTCCATGGGGTAGGCAATGTGAACTTCTCTAGGATTTGCGCCTTTACGGAGAAGAGATCTCCCCCAAAAAGAAAGGAGCAAAGAGCTAAACAAACAACGGTAATCTTTTTCATAAACCAACTATTTAAATAATTCCGGATAATATTTCCGGATCAAATCTTGATCTTCTTTCTCCAACTTATCGATCAAGACCGGCTTATCTTGCGGACGGAGGCCTTTTTGATTGATTTTGTTGATCAAGCTCCAATCCTTAGCCGGTTTCTCGGGGCTGGGATCGGCAGGTTCATGGGCTTGCAAATCATAACGGGTAAAGTCGATGACGTAAGCCGGGGAATTTTTCGTATGCCAATCACGTAATAAGGCCAAGCGGAATTCCTTATTCATAAACCATTTTATCTCCAAATTATTATAAGAGTCTCCCAAACCAGAGCCTCGTTCTACGAAGCGATAGTTCCAGTCGTCGTTCGATTTATATTGTTTTCTCCAAAGTTCGCCAAATTCTCCGAACGTAACGAAATGAGTATCCGGCCAGCGTTCCTTGGTACCCGTTACCCACATCTTCATGGCATCACAGATGAGATCCTTCCCGAACTCATGTACCATCTGCGCCTCCCAGATATTGGCGACCCAGCCAAAGCCATTCAACTCAAGACCTTTATCAAAGTGAATCGCTTCCGTGTGCATCACCTCACGATGCCCTAAGTCGAGCCCCCAACCTTTGTACGTCTCGATCGGACCGACACCTCTACGGCTGTTGTATCCATCGATACCATGTCCGGTCTGTCCACTACGGCGGGCACAGATAAAGTCCATCGTCCAGCCATCCAGATTCACGCAATCGATGAAATCGCTTTTTCCCTGCGCCGGCTTGCAGAAGTGTTCCGTCGAGGGATAGAAAGGATAAGAAGGAGAGCCGTCAGCACCACCACCGTCTATATTATGCTGGCTCCAGATCACGGCGTGCGCCACATGGATGTTCTCTTTCTCCGCCAAATATCTCAAATTATCGGCCGATAAGAAACCTCCCATAATTGATTGCGGACGATAACCATTTCCTACCATTTTAGAAATGATCTCTATCGCCTCCGACATCTCACGGTTTACCCGCTCACGGGGTAGATACATCGCCGGAAAATAACCGGGGAAATAAGTAACCTCATCCCCATATTTCTTTTGGCACTCCACTACGTAATCACGGATCTCCCGGTAATTCTTCCGTCCGTCCTCCAAGGCATTCATCGTGAATCCCCATGTAAGACGACCGTTCGGGTTATTCGTGGCGAAGGCCTCCCGCAAGGCACGTACTCCCTCAAGCGTATGCCAATCCACCTCATCGCGGGGATGTAACTTGACATCCCGGGAGACTTCCCAAGGCGTCGTACGTATCATGATACATAAGGTGACAAAACGATTTCCTTCTATCGTCAGCGGTTCCATATTCGCCGGGACGACCACAGGATCTGCCGCCCTTAATTGAAAACCACTGAGCACAGCGACCATCCATACGATCGCCCATTTTCTCCAAGCTAATATATTCATATCATTATTTCTCATGTGTACAATTTAATCTCGTATTTGTACAATCTATTACTATTTCCTGATCCGACGGAAGTATCCTAAAGGCATAATCCGAACCGGATTCAGGTTTCCTTATATGGCCTTTCTCGCAAGTGATCACGTAGTTGAAACCATCGAAGCTAGCGTTGACCGCCTTATCCTCTATAACGGTGAAAGGTAGCTCCTTCCCTGCTGCGACCTTTAGCTCTAAAGCCCATGAGAGGTCCGCCTCCTTTGACAGAGCGGCTACCTCGAAGCGGGTCTCATAGAAAGTGATCTTGAATGGATGGCCTTTTGAGTCTTCGGCGGAAACTACCAAGGTATCCTTGCCTATCTCCGTCACTACCGGATGATCCAAGGTAAGTTCCTCCTTATCTCCATCCTTGTCTAATCGGACGATCCGAAGCCCGGCACGATCGAGTCCCTCGCTCCACATGAATCCGTCCACGACGGGCAAGGTATAGAACAAGAACTGGTTCCCGTCTCCGGGCTTTTCCAGATAAGCGGACTTATAGCCTTCGTCGAAAAGATGGATATCCCTAAAGCGGAAGGTTCCCCTTTCCCACAATAAGTTCGCCCGATAATAACGGCTGTTAAACCAGACCGTCTTATTTCCTTCTCCACGGACATCCGTCAACGTAGTGACAGCCGTCGCCGGCGTAACCTTGAAGCATTCCTTGAACCACGCACCGGATTCGCCCAGCGTCTCCACCCGGATCTTATTTTCCTTCCTCAAGGAGTCCAAGATAGGGATCTGCATCTCCAGTCCCTTGCTCATATTACTCCACGTGAAAGAGTTCTCCTGTCCCGCTTGCGCATAATTGAAGGCCAGACAAGGCTGATCCACGATCGATTCCAAGAAATAATCCACCCAGCGGCGATCCATGCCCGCCTTCTCATACACGGGTTCCAAGGAGATCACCCCTTGACGCTCTTGTCCCAGACCATCATCATACTGATAAATAGGATCACTGCCCAGCATACGGAAAATAGGAACGGGGATTTGCCCCTCCTCGGTCTGCGCCGGCATATAGGCGTTTACCCGGCTCGGGTAATAGGCTTGGTTCCAGTAACCACCCCATAGGGTATAACCATCCGTCCCCACTTGGTCCTTGCAGTTGCACGACGCCACGATCTTATATTTATCGTACATATACCCCAAGGTATGCGCGTCGATAAACCAAGAGCCGATCGATTTCGGGTACGTGCCGAATATCTCCTTGAACTTCGCCATATAGACATCCACCAGTCGCTCCCGTTCTTCTTTCGTATATCCGGTGCTGAAAGCGATATTCGCATGCGAGACCCAAGAATGCTCGCCACGCCACTTGATCCCGGCGGCCTCGATCTGCGGTTGCGTAAGTTCCCACCAAGCGCCGATCTCGGAATGATCATTGAGTTTACTTTTCAACAGATCTTGGTACAATGGGTTGATCAACGCATCGTACTGCAATAAGAAGGTTGCCGGTAAATCATATTTATTCACCAATTTCACTTGCTCACAAACCGTCTCGTACAATAAACTATCAGCGTTCTCCACCCGGTAATCTGTCTGGCGGATGAAATTGATGATGTTGATAATACGGGGAGCAGCCGCACTCTCAACCGGTTTCTCTCCTGCGCTACGGCATCCCGCACAGCAGAAGACGATAAAGCATACAAGACCTATCTTCTTTATGAATGACATTCGATTCAATTTTAAATTCATTTACTCTCATAAAATATTCTAGAAATGGCATTTCACCGGTGTAAAATCATTTTTAGAGATCTAAAAAGCATTTCGCAAGGGTGCAAAGCCATTTCTTAAACCTAAAAATGGCATTTCACAAGCGCAAAGTCGTTTTTAGAAATCTAAAAGGTACTTCGCGAGGGTGAAAAGCCATTTCTTAGATCTAAAAAGGCATTTTACACCAGTGCAAGGCCATTTTTACCGGAATATAAGGCATTACCCTACCACCCCGGGTTGTTCGGAGCCAAGTTCGGGTTCAGATACAACTCATCCAACGGAAGGGAATAATAGTAATGCTTCGGGGTCACAAAGTTACGATTCTCCGCCGGTTCCACAATCAAGAAACCATTTTCGTCTGTCAAACCGGGATTTCCCTCGTTCAAGACATCCAAGTTCTCGTATTCCGAACCTTTCAGCTTAATACCTTTTATGGCACCTATCAATTCCGTCTCAGCCGTCTTCCAACGTCTCAAATCATCCCTGCGGAAGCCTTCGAACGCTAACTCGATCGTACGTTCCCGACGGATCTCCGTCCGCATATCCAACCCATTGCTCTTCACGAAAGCGTTGGTCAAAGGAGGCATCTCCACGCCTTTCCGGGAACGGATCACATTGATCGTCTTGTTCAAGATGTCATCGCTGATCGCCCCGTCTTTCTCGTAAGTGGCCTCAGCCAATATCAGCAATACCTCCGGATAACGGATGATGTGATAATCATATACATCCTTGTCAGAAGGAACGGAAGTCTCCGCCATATATTTCCACAACTTATAACCCGTACGTGTCTCGGGACGTATGGTAAATTGCGGCGGGCAAGTCAAGGCGCCGTCTTGCGGACTGATATAGTCGGTTCCGGGCATCAAGAAGGTCTGTTTCATACGAGGGTCACGATTCTCGTATTCGCTCTTGATCGTGGCATATCCCTCAAATCCGGAATTAGCGTTCTCAATTGGCAATCCCGTACTCTTACACAAATACATATCTGCCAGCTTACGGGTAGGCGTCCCTCGCCATCCCCAATATACAGGGCATGCGTCGCTATGGTGGCGGATATCCGTCTCGTACCGACTGTCGAAGATACCCTCTTTTGAATTATCGCCCGCATTGATAAACAAGTAGCGGTAACTCTCCTCACCAGAGCCTTCATATAAAGCATACTCACCACTATCGATCACTTTTGTAGCGGCATCGATCGCTTGTTGCAACAACTGCTGATAGTCCGAACGGTGCTGGTGATACTTCGCCCACGTCCCGGCAAACAAGGCAACCCTCGCTTTCAACGCCAAGGCAGCGCCTTGGGTTACACGTCCCGCCTCATCCGAGCTTAACTCACTTTGCAAGGGTAGTTTAGCATACACCTCGTTGAGTTCCGACAAGATGAAGTCTTCCACCTCCTGTTGCTTATTCCTAGAACCATACAACTCCGGGGAATCTACGGTAAGCACCTTCGTCAAGATAGGAATATCGTTGTATTTCGCCATCAACCGAAAATGCGAGTAAGCACGAAAGAAACGGGCCTCAGCCACATACCGCTCGATCTCCGAGGGATCGCCCTCGTACGTCTGGCTCTTCTCGATAATCATATTGCTCTGACGCAGGTCTATGAAAGTAGAGTCCCATAGAGCATCCGTATTCGGGGCGATCAACGTACCGTTGCTCGTCGTATTCTCGTTCAACTCATAGGCGATATCGCTATCCGTATCCTTCGTGCCGAACGTCTCGGTACGTGTGTAGAGCCAATTGACCTCTTTCTCAAAATCATCCGGGGTTTTCCAGAATAGCTCGTCCGGCATATTATCTTTTGGCAACAGGTCTATATCTTGGCAACTTGACAAGAACAAAGCGGAAACAATAAAGCTTCCCAATATTATCCGATAGTTTTTCATGACTTTTCGCTTTAATTTTTAAAATACGACATTTATACCAAATGAATAATTACGGGTAAACGGATAGGAAGTAATGCTACCGCTGTTCTCCTCCGGGTCCCAACCATTTGGCGTGTTATGTACCTCAAATAAATCCTCGCCGGAGAAATACACCCGCACCTTCTGCAAACCGGCCTTCGAGGTCAAAGTCTGCGGGATCGTATAACCGAACTGCAAGTTTTTCAAACGGGCATACGCAACGTTAAACTTCGTGTTCGTAGATACATAATAATTGTAGTTTCGTTTATCCTTCAACGTGATCGCCGGATACTGGGCATCCGTTCTTTCCGGGGTCCAAGTCTTTCCATACCAATACTCGGCGGATTGATACCATGCCTCTGGCATCGGGCATCGGCTCTCCCCTTCCAAGAACATCGTCCTACGGCCGACTCCTTGTATAAAGGCGCTCAGATCGAATCCCTTCCAAGCCATACTCAGGTTAAAGCCGAAATTATAACGCGGGTTCTTGTCACCCAAGTATTTCACGTCACCGGAGCCTTCTTTACCATCACCTAATACGGATAGCTTCCCGTCTCCATCCAAGTCCTTGTACATAGCGTCACCTACGCTCAAGTCACCCGGGATACCTCCTTCCGAGAAACGAGATTTATACGCCTCCAATTCTTGCTCATTCTGGATGATTCCATCAAATTCATATCCGAAATAGGAATTCAACGGATATCCGGTCGGAGTCTCGTTATTACCTAATTGGATCAGGTTACTTCCAACCCGATCCACGACCTTGTTTTTCGCGTCACTGATATTAAAGCGAACCGAGTAGCTGAAATCCTTGATCTGATCCCTCCAGCCTAGAGAGATTTCCCATCCATGAATACTTAAATGGCCGCTGTTCGTGCTCGGAGCGTCCGCACCTAACATAGAAGGATAGGTCTTCGGGATAAGCATGTTCTTATTCTCTTTCCAGAAGTAGTCGAACGATCCATATAAACGGTTATTGAGCGTCGAGAAATCAAATCCCACATTGGTTGTCTGGATCGTCTCCCATGTACGAGAGGTAGAAATAATATTTCCAGACGTAGCCATTTGTCCTTTTACGCCAGCCCCGAAAGGATAATAATCGTTCGATAAAGAGATCAATTGAATATAATCATACAATCCGATACCGGACTGATTACCCATCTCTCCGTAAGAAGCTCTTACCTTCAAGTCCTCGAACCAACCTAACCGTTTCATGAAACCCTCTTCTCCGACACGCCAAGCCGCGTTTACACCCGGGAACCATCCCCAACGGTGATCCGGATCAAAGCGGGAACTACCATCCGCACGGATCGTTCCTTCGATGACATATTTATTGGCAAACGTATAATTCACTCTGGAAAAGAAAGAATTAATCGTCCACTGATTTCCCTCGCTCCAAGCGTTTTGATCTTGGGCGCTACCCAATTGCAAAGACATATTTTCTTGTTGGTCGAAGTTAATACGCTTCGCCGTGAACCGATCATAGTTCTCAGACTCATGGGAAGTACCGACCATCACGCTTAAATCATGCCGGTCATTGAAGTTCTTTTTATAATCAGCATAGAGCGTGAAGTTCTTGGATAAAGTTTTCTGGTAACGACGCTCCGCACTATTCGGCGTACGTTTCTCCCGAACCTCGTTATTATCCCAATCGTAATTGATGATTTTCTTGTTCGTCACGTTCTCATCCTGATCATACTTGCGGATCACGGCTTGTCCCACCAATTGCAATCCGTCGATCACCTTCCAGCGTAATTGGTTGTTGACCGTTATATTACCTGTAGTCTTATTCACCATGCCTCCCTCTTCCAATACTTGGGCCGGATTATCGAAACCCTCGAATGTATAGAAAGTTCCCGACGGATTGTACATCGGAGTCCAAGAGCGAGTCTTATAAATCAGTTCCCATATATTTTGTCCTTCCGTCAAACCCGAGGAATAGTCCCTGTTGCTTGCCTCATAAGCTAAATTAAGATCGTAAGTCAAGTTCTTGAAGATCTCGACGCTCGATTTAGCACGTACGAAGTAACGCTTGTTCACATCCTCACCAAATTTAGGGATACCTTCCTCCCGCTGATGGCCTAAAGACAACATATACGAGTATCTCTCTCCACCACCGGAGATATTGACATTGTAGTTCTGCATATTGCCATTGCCAATAAGCATATCATTCCAGTCTTGATCCTTGAAGAATTGCGGATAACCGGTCCAACGCCCCCATTCCGCATCGGGCAATACCAGATCACTATTCTGCCGGATCAATTCCAATTGGTCTCTCGTGTATTCCGGAGTGAATGATCCATCCGTGATCTCCAAGGCCATCTCCGCATGTTGTAATAGATTCGCAGGTTTCCTTAACAACGCAGGAGTCTTAATAGAGTAATATGCATCAAAAGCAACAGATGTCTTCTGATTGCGCTTACCACTTTTCGTTGTCACCAGAATAACACCATCCGAGGCACGAGCACCGTAAATAGCGGCCGTACCATCTTTCAATACGGAAATATTCTCGATATCGGAAGGGTTGATCATATTAATATTTCCCTCCGCTCCATCAATCAAAACAAGGGGAGTACCACCGTTGATAGAAGAGACATCACGAACCTTCATGGTCATGTCCGAACCCGGAGCGCCTCCAGTACGTGTAATCGTCAAGCCGGGTACTTCTCCCTGCAAAGCCTGAGCCGCATTCTGAACCGGACGAGACTCAAACGCTTTCGCGTCGGCCGTAGATACGGCACCACCCAAGTTCGCTCTTTTTACCGTACCGTAACCGACAACCACAACCTCATCCATCTGCAAGGCATCTTCCCGTAACTTCACGTTCAAATTCGCTTCCTTGCTGGGACGCAATTCCGTCATGGCATATCCGATGTAAGAGATTTGAAGGACACCGTTTTCCGATACCTCTATCGTAAACTTTCCATCAAGGTCCGTAACCGTTCCGTTGGTAGTACCTTTCTCAACTACGTTCGCACCGATAATAGGTTCTCCATTCTCGTCGGTCACTACACCTTGCACTAAATTCTTCTTTTGCAAAACGGCTTGTGAGGAAGGGGCAGTTTTCTCGTTTTTTGTAGAGGGATTAATCAAGATGAAATTATTCTCCGTAATCTCATACTTTACGCCTTCCCCTGCAAAAAGACGCTTCAAAATGGTTTCCACCGTCTGCTCTTTCACATGTACAGATACTTTTTTATTCAGGTTAACCTTCTCGCTCTCGTAGATAAAACGGAAGCCAGACTGTTTCTCTATCCTGAAAAGAACCTCTTTTATTGTCTGGTTATTAACGTCCAAAGACAACTTTGTCTCTTGCGAATAGACAGAGGCCGAGATCTGAAGTGAACATGCGATAGAGAATAATGTCGTCAATCTCATAATAGACAAAGTTTTTTTAAGGACCGGAGACTCTTCCGGCCTTGCTATATTCCAAAAATTCATATATTTGTAATTCGATTGTTTGTTAACACTAGTGTTACGAGCACTAATTTTAATGATCAAAAAGATGACGGGGAATGTTCCAGCATTTCCCGTTTTTCATGTGTATTCATGCGATTCTTGTTCTTTACTTCATAGGCAGACTTTATTTAGAGGTTATACTTATATTTTTTCCTTTCACGTTATAACTTATATCACTCAATCGGGATAGTACACCCAATATATCCGTTATGGTTTCCTCCTGTATGACTCCATCGTAATGTATGCTATTCCCCAAATCCTTTTGAAGATGGATGGTTACATCGTACCTCCTCTCCAGATATTTACAGACGGAAGCTAGCGGCATATGATCCATATAGAGTTTATCTTCCAGCCAACTGTACGAATGAGATAACACGCCCGATACCGGTCTCATCCGGTTGGTTTGCTTATCGAAAACCGCCATGTCTCCGGCGTTCATTAGTAATTTCTCATTCCCATGATCCAGCTCGATACAACCTTCCACCAACGAGGCTTCAACTGTTTTTTCATCCGTGTACGCTTGCAAATTAAAAGAAGTACCATGTACCTTTAAGCGCAATCCATTGTTCATCTTGATCACGAACGGTATCTTGTTCTTCGAGACATCGAAGAAGCCCTCTCCTTGGAAATTCACTTCCCGGATCTTCTCCTTCGCGTTATAGGAATACGTAATATCAGATCCAGAATTCAGCTTAACAACGGAACTATCCGGCAAGACCACCTCCGATCGGCTTCCGTAATCAGCGGTCATTCGAACCAACATTTCCGGCTGTTTATCAAATACTCCCATTTTCGAAAAACCGAGGACAAGCAATAAAGTAGCTGCCACTCCTGAAATAATATATCCGATATTCACCAAGCGTTTCCGCTTATTATATCTCTTCTTATTGATACGATCGATCTTATCCCATGCGTATTGAGCATTAAAAGTTTCTTGCTCCAGATAAGAGCCTGTTTCTTTCCAGATCTCTTTATACCGTTTAAAATCTTCTTGATTAGACTCATCCTCAGCCAACCATTCATCCAGAACCGGATCCACGATCTCCTCATTCATCCTCTCCGATAAATGGTCAACGATGTGTTCTCCTATTTGCTTTTTCTTCTCCATGAGTCTAGTCTTTATTTAAATGACACCACAAATAAAAAAAGGTCCTATACGAACCTTGAAAATTTTCTCATTATTCTATACCTCCTTCATCTCCAGACATTCCTTCAACTTCTGTAAAGACATCCATATTTGATTTTTAATTGTTTTCACGGATATAGATAGTTTCTCCGATATTTCTTTCTGCTTCAACCCTTTTACCCTGTGAAGAAGTAACACTTCTCTACTCCGACCCGGCAAATGGTCTATACAATCATAAAGAGCGATCCTAAACTCTTCTGTTTCCAGTTGATTATCCTCATAGGATAGAAGTAATAAGTCTTGATTCTCTGATAAACTTCCCGTCTGCACCTTTGATCGGATAAAGTTCAAGGCCAGATGTTTAGCCATCCGATATAAATATCCTGATACATTTTCCTTTATCTCTATTCTCCCCCTATTTTTCCATAAATTCAAGAAAAGCTCTTGAACAACATCCTCCGCATCATTTCTATCCATCAATAGACTATACACATACTGACAAAGACGCCCGTAATAACGATCAAACAGTTTATTATAACTGATATAATCATTATTTCCGATCGCTAGCATTAAGACCTTATCGGCATGAACTTCCTGCATATAATCTTCATTTATCATGAATATTCACAATCGTCTTTACAGGTAAAAGAGTTTCGGCAAGACTATGGCTAACAAAAAGAAGAACGAAGATATAAAGCGAACAAATTCAGTTTGTAACCGAAGTTTAAAAAGATGCTTAGTAAAGAGATCTGAGATTTCAGGAAAAGGAGAACTGGATTATAAATATATGTGGTAGAATAATTTACAGTTTATCAACAAAACCATAGTCTTGCCGAGACTCAGTTGAAATAGATCTCAGAAGGATATTTTACAAGAAATTAATCCTGCCTTTCCACAAATCTCCTGTGACGCAAAAGTAGGAAAATTATTATTTGATTGATTAT
>NZ_JAMOKM010000031.1:0-33863 GCF_023656665.1 Parabacteroides sp. B2-S-102
ATAAATAGATTCAAAATCTTCCATGGTCCATTGATGTGACATAACAATTGAGCTTTTTTACTTTGATTACAAAAGTAATATCACATTTTTAGAATGAAAGGGGGAGTTTATCGAATGCTTACCCTCCTTCGACCTCTCGCCCACGGCGGCCAACCTCGACAGGTTCGTTACGGCCGGCTCCCTGGAACTTTCCAGACGCAACCTGGATATCATGACATTGCAGGACATCGCGGAAAAGGGATACGCCCACCTGGCGCTGGAGGAGCCGTTCCGTTACAGGAGGGAGTTCGCCTCCGTGGAAAAAGAACTCGGAAGGCTATCCAGGGAAAAGGAGCTCCATCCGGACTTTCCCCTCGGGGAGAGGATGGCGGAGCTCCGGGAGACTTCCAGGAAGATCGCCGCCGCCCTGTTGGCAAGGGAGGGAGTCCGGACAGGAATGCCACGGTCGGAAACAAGGTATGCCGACAGGATATCACGCATGCTGGAGAGTCCGGCGGATATCCCGGGGGCGGCCGATACCGGCAAAAAGAGAAAACAACCCTCTTCCAAACGGAAACATGCCGAAGGAAGACAAGTAAAACTGTAAACTGCAAGCATATATGGCAACCAACAAACCACTTACCTCGGAAGAGGCCGTCGACATGGGCCGCCGCGCTGTCGGCCGACGGGCATTGATGCGGACACTGAGGGACATCTTCTCGTACCGTAACCCGCTGCGGCAGTTCATGGACGCCTACCGCTTCAACGTCATCCGCTGGAGCGCGTCCAACCTCAGGGAACCGACCCTCGGAAAACGTGTCAGGCTGTTCCTCGGCACCAGAAACCCGCTGCGGATTCTCCGCGACAACTTCCGGCAGAACCGCGCGGACCTGACAGCGGACTGGGAAAGGGCGGTCATCGGCCGTATCAACCTCTCGCTGGAAGAGCTGGGGAGCATCCCGCTGCATTCCAGGCCCCGTGACCTTGCCAAAAGGCTGGACCGTGTCGGGAGGATGATAAACCGGATGACCGGCTATGAGCATTGTCCCAGCCTGCTCACGGAGAGGCTGCTGCTCTCCACCTACAGGTATATATTCATGGCTCCCCATGACAGGCGGTTCGGCGCCCTCTGCCCGGACGGGATCTGCGGGATGCTGCGGCAGAACGGCGTGCCGCCGGAGAGCCTGTATTACCAGAACTACGAAAGCCTGCTGCAAGGAAGGGAGACGGTCATCTACGAGTTCACCTCTGGCGGGAAAGGGCTACAATATCTGCGTCCCTTGGAACACGTGAGGCTGGATGCCGGCCCGGGCGGGTATGACATGCTTCCCGCCCGCCGGCCCGACAGCCCGAAGGCCCCTTCCGTTCCCCATGGGACGGAAGATGCCGTACCGCTCTCCGAAAAGGCGGAAAAAAACGGAAGGGGTACCGTAAAGGAGAAAAGAACGGTCCGGAACGCAAAAGTCAAAAAGACAAAGGCCAACAACAAAGGCATGAGCATGTAACCAATTATTCACCTGATAAAGACAAAAATTATGAGAATCGTACTTACAGACAAGCCAGTCATGGCAAGGAGTATCGCCTCCGTACTGGGCGCCAACGAAAAGGCGGAAGGATATCTTTACGGCAACGGGTATGCCGTCACATGAACTTACGGCCACCTGCTGGCACAGGCACCGCCGTCCGCTTACGGGCCCGCCCGTGTGGAACGGCAGGCGCTTCCCCTCATTCCGGTCCCGTTCCGCCTCGTTGTCAGACAAGTCAGGACGGAGGAAGGGTATGTCACCGACCCGGTAGCCATCCGGCAGCTGGAAGTGCTCCGCGGGTTGCTCGAAAACGCCGACGCTCTGGTCATAGCCACGGACGCGGGGCGTGAAGGAGAACTGGTCAGCCGGTATCTCCTGGACTATCTCGGTTACCGTAAACCGGCCCTGCGCCTGTGGATATCCTCCCTGACGGAAAAGGCCATCCTGAATGGTTTCAAAAATCTGAGAGAGGACGGTGACTTCGACAACCTCGCCCTGGCGGCGAGGGCACGCAGGGAAGCGGACTGGATATTGGGCGTGAACGCGAGCATCGCCCTGGGGATAGCCGCCGGCATGGGCAACCACTCGCTCGGACGGGTGCAGACACCCACGCTGGCACTGGTCTGCCGCCGTTATCTTGAGAACAGGGATTTTGTGCCCGTGAGCTTTTACCATCTGCGGACCGGAGTCTGCAAGGACGGGCAGAAAGTTCTTTTCACGCGTCCTCTCCGGTATGAAAGGAAAGAGGATGCGGAAAAAGCCCGGGCCGGACTGGAGGGCGAAAGCCGCTGTACGGTCCTTGCCGTGGAAAAGAAAGAGAATATGGAGGAGCCGCCTCTGCCGCATGACCTGACCGGCCTGCAGCGGGAAGCCAATACACGCCTGGGCATGGCAGCCGGACAGACCCTCGCCGTCGTCCAAAGGCTCTACGAGAGAGGATACGTCTCATATCCGAGAACCGGATGCCGCCACATTCCGGAAGATATATTCGAGCAGGCACCCACACTCGTCGCCTCCCTTAAAGGACATCCCCGGTTCGGAAGGCACGCAGAAAGGCTGCTCGAGAAAGGGCTGAACCCTCATGCGGTGGACGGGAACAGCGTAACGGAACACCATGCCCTTCTCATCACGGGAGAGGTACCCGAAGGGCTCTCCCCGGACGAGCAGAACATCTACTCCTTGATCGCCGGGAGGATGCTGGAAGCATTTTCCGAAGGATGTGTCAGGGAGGTCGTACGTGTCAGGGCCGATTACGGCGGAATGGAATTCGAGGCCGAAACCTCATGTGTGAAGTATCCGGGATGGCGGGACATTTATAACGGACCGGACATGGCGGAAGAAAGCACCCCCTTGCCACAGTTCCATCAGGGAGAGACACTGGCGGTATTGGAAACAGAAATACTGGAAGACAGTACAAAGCCGCTGCCACCATTCACGGAAGCCGGACTGCTGGCTGCCATGGAAAACGCCGACGGTACGGCGGACGGTGAAAGCAAAAAGAAAATAACGGAGAGGTGCGGGCTCGGGACACCGGGCACCCGTGCGGGAATCATCGACCTGCTGGTGGCCCGCCGGTACGTAGAGCGTATCGGAAACCGTCTCATCCCTACGGAGAAGGGGCTGGAGATATACGGTATCGTAGGAGACAAGCTGATCGCCGATGCGGCTATGACGGCAGCCTGGGAAGAGGCACTGCGTGAAATCGAGGAAGGAAGGCTCAGTGCCGGGAAGTTCATGAAGGGTATCCATGAGTATGCACGGAAAATCGTATCGGAACTGCTCGCCCTGCAGGTCAGGAACCCGGGCGTGACAAGGTGCGCCTGCCCGAAATGTGGAACAGGAACAGTGACACTCTACGACAGGGTGGCCAAATGCGGAGATCCCGACTGCGCGTTCCATCTTCCGCGCATGTTCAACGGACGGGAGATGACAGACGAAGAGATGACACGGCTGATGGCATGGGAAGCTACCCCCTTCCTGAAATTTACCACCAAGGCGGGAAAACCCTATGAGGCGTCGCTCAGAATGGACGAGAATTACAAGGTGGAGCTTACATTCAAGGACAGCATGCGGGAGCTGTAACAGGACCGATACTGCAAGGGAAATGTCCCGGTCTGCTCTTTTCGGAGACTGGCCGGGATTTTCCGTTAATCAGGGTGTATGGAAAGTCCGTATATCATTACAACCGTCTCGGGCGTTACCACCTGATGTGTACCGACGGTAGCTCCCACCAAGTGAATGTCGGGGTTCCTTTCCCGAAGTGACGGAACGGAAAATGCCAGCGGCCCGCTTACGGAAAAGTCCATTGCCGATAGTTCAAGGAGTTGTTGTCCGCAAGGAGGTGGACAAGCCGGGGCTCAGGGTACGCTATGAGGAAGCTCCTGCCGCAATCACCATTCAATATCCTGTATGTAAATAATCCAGACGGCAGACACCCGTATCGAAATGTCTGCTTCCGATCAATTTCCAGACGGAAGGCGCAAGGGCGTCTCCGAACAGTCTGATACCACCCTGCAGTCTCGGGGAAAGGTAGATCACCATCTCGTCCACCATCCAGAACCTGAGCAGGCTGTCAACAAGCGGGAGTGTGTCAGGACTGGCCTCGACAAGGGCGATACCGTCCCCTTCCTCTTTCCATCGGGAAAGCGAGACGAAAGATACCGGTTCCTCAAGGTGCCGTACCGCCTTCTTCCTGATCCGGGTGATACCGTATTTGTCCGCAGAATCCTGCAACGCGGAGAGGGACTGCCGCTCCAACAGGCAGCCGTCAAGGGAGAGAAAGGCCATAAGCTGAATCTTTGCCATAAGCTGAATGTTTAATGATACCGTCTATTTCGCAGGCAAAATCCATAAAAAAACGTGGACTTGCCCAGCCTAAAAGTGGAGCTCTGGTAAAGCTAAGAATAAAGGCTGTGCAAGCCACGCTATGACAATGCATAGCATAGCCTTACACAGAAGTCCTTTATTCTTTTGAAATTTACCAGATTTACAAAGTATGAATTGAAGAAGAAAATAAAAGCCAATCAAATGAAAATAAATACACTGTATAATAAGTGATTATAGTGTATTTATATCTTCACTTGTTTTGTTTGGCTATTGTCGCTTGGCTCTTTTTTGGTACATTTTTGTTTCTTATTTGTTCCTTAATCTCGGCTTTTATTTGTAGTTTTGCAGCAGAAATAACGAGTAAAAGAGGAGGAACTATGCCACGAGTAAAAAAGCCTGCAAAAGTCAAAGAACCTATCCGTCTTCGGATGAAAGATTTAGCAAACGGAAACAAAAGTCTGTATTTGGATATCTATCGGGACGGTAAACGGACATATGAGTATCTGAAGATGTATCTTATCCCCGAAACGGATAATAATGCCCGTGTGCGGAACCAAACGACTATGGCGGCAGCTAATGCCATCAAATCGAAACGGATCATTCAACTTACCAACGGAGAAGCGGGTATCGAAACCCGTGAAAAGGTTTTTCTTCTGGACTGGATGGAAACCTACAAAGAGAATCAGGCGAAGCGAGGAAAGAAAGATGGAAACCAAATCCAAGTTACTATCCGCATCTTGAAAGATTATGTTGGAGAACGGGTAACGATGGATCAGATCGACAAGGCGTTCTGTCAAGAGTATATTGACTATCTGCTGACGGAATATCGGCCAAAGGGCAAGCGTGTATCGAACTTTACGCTCCATACCTACTACCGCATTCTGAACGGAGCTTTAAATGCTGCCGTGCGTGCGGAGATTATAAAAGTCAATCCTTTTACCAAAATCAACAATTCGGATAAAATCCGTCTGCCGGAGAGTAAGCGGTCGTATATGACCATCGAAGAGGTGCGGGCACTGATTGCTACTCCGATGAAAAACGAGGCCGTAAAACAGGCTTATTTGTTCTCCTGCTTCTGCGGACTGCGGATAAGTGATATTATCAGCTTGAAGTGGAAAGACGTGTTTGTCGATAGAGGACAATACCGTTTGGCTGTATCCATGCAAAAGACCAAAGAGTCGATTTATCTGCCACTTTCCCCCGAAGCCTTGAAGTGGATGCCGGAACGTGGAGAGAAGACATCGGAAGACCATGTATTCGATTTGCCGAGCCCAACGATGATAAACACGCTTCTCAAACCTTGGGCGAAAGCGGCTGGAATAGATAAGCGGTTTTCATTTCACACGAGTAGTCATATCAAATCTTATTACTCATTGGGAACAAGGGAATTACAAAAGCTTTCAGATTGATAGGTAACGATATAGAAACCAGCAGATTTCTATATTTTTTCTTGTTTTGCATTAACCCAAAGAACGCTCTATTAAATGCAAAAATACGGAGTATTTCGATAATTGCCAAAACAATTATTAGGGAAAAAGGAATAGTAAACAAGCTTTTCAAACGAAGAACAATACTGTGCATATTAGTTTTTATATCATCCCTTGCTTATGGAGAAAAGCTAGATGGACTGCAAAATATGGATAATGTCCAGTGTCTACTTTCTCTATATCTTCATTGCAGAATTTTGGTAAAATCGTTTATTGCTTTGACTTCTTATTTTCGATTATCGCTCCAAATCTATTGCAATACCAACAAATTTAAGTGAGTCTAGTAATTAAGTCATTTATCAATATATTGAAAGAAATGTATCTATCTTGAATTTTTTGTTTACTGTGCATTGTGATTGCACAGAATTGCGCTATCTTTACAAAAGATTATAAACCAATTGATTTTTAGAACATGGTTAATATATGCAATAGTGAACAGCATGTTGTTTTGATGAGGATTTTGGATGCTCGTAACAGACCGTCCATAACCCCAGATATGCCCCTTTGGAAACTTAAATTAACCGAGGAAGAATATACAAACTTAAAGGAGACTCTTGCCCAAAATGCGTATCGATTAGAAGATTTTGGAATTGAGGCGGCCTTGTGTTACGCTGAATGGTGGAGAAGAGACTATAATGGAGGAATTCCTTCCAGAGAAGATGTTGCAGTCGGATTAGGACTGCCTCATTATTGTTGGGAGCAACTATATAAAGCTGCACGTCATGGGCTTAAAAGTCATGGATTTGCATTTATTCACTCTCTCAAGGGGAATGAATATTTTAGAACTTTATTAAATCAAGGAGGTCTTCCTGTAAATTACATAAAGAACGGAACTAATCTTAGCGGGTTTTCACGTTTTCTCATTGGATTGGTTGAAGAATTGTCTTCAATAAATATTGATTGGGATGATAATAATATAGATTTAATCAAGAATTTTAATTGTATAGCTTATCTTGGGAAAGCATTCAAAAATGACAATATTTACGATGTTTCATTACAGATCGCTCATGCAATCATATCCGAAGAAGACCGCTGGCTACCATATGATGATACGGATTCCTCTTTGTCGGAACTGACTAAATCATTAAAAAGAGAATACCGGCGAGTTAAGAGTGAACATAGAACTAAACCACTTTCTCTAAGTTGGAAACTACGTTTGACCTCAAGTGAAACTGCAAATCTTTTTGTCAATTTAAATATAGTAAAAGAGATTTCATCAAAATCTATTGAAGGTCTAAACTATCAATCGTGCTACACCTTCGATGTGTTTGTCTCTGGTATACTTGTTGGAAAGTATGTAAGAAAATCCCTAGTTAAAGATGACGTAGGAGAGGTTATCGGTGCGATATATTCTCGTATAACTGTTGGCGTAGCAAATGATATAAAGTGGAGTGGAGAACCTGTAGTTGAAGTTAAGATCAGATGTGACAACGATGACAGATTGTTTCCAACTTTATGTGGTAGTTATCCTCCGAATTTTGAATGCCCTCAGGTTTTCCAAATGCTTGATGATAATGTATATTCTTTGAAATCGACAGTGAATGCTGAAAATAATATAGCAGTTTTCTCCACTAATTGGAAGTGTGATGGTAGTCATAAACTATTACTAAATGGAGAACTTTATTCGGCGATTAAGTTTACTGATAAAGTAGATTTACACAATTGCATGTCGAATGAGGATATAACCATAACCAATGAATTCACGCCTTATAGTGCTGAATTCAGAGGTACATATATACAATGGGTAGAGCAATCTAATTTTAAGTTATTGACTCGCATTCCAGTAATAAGCGTTTTTGACCAAACTGGCACCAGAGTCGGGAATATCAAGCCTAAATATCGTATTCATAATAGTAAAGCTGAGTGGCGGAACTTGTCCAATTCATGCCTTTTGCCATTTGGGCTTGTTGATATCAAGGTTGAATTTCCTGACAATAAATACGTGATGGAAACATTTTATTTCATAGACGATATGACATTTGCCTCTCGCAACGAAACGATGTTTTCCACAGAACTACACCTAGATTCTCGCCATGTTATCTCTGCAAAAGTTGATGAGTGCGAAAACTTATCTGTTGAAATGACGGATAAAAATACCTGGAGGATTTCCAGAGATGCCTGTGCTTCTAAATATTCTCCTACGTGTAATTTAAAAATAATTGCCGAGAATAATCCTCCTTTGAAAGTATCTGTTGTAGTACCGTTTGAGGGTATAGTAATATCTGATTTGGAAGGGAAAATTGTGCCATCAGGAAAAATCATATCTTATGATAACCTGAGATATTTTAATATAATCAGTCATGGACAGTCTGGTATGATAGATGTGACTTAAATCTGATAAAATAGAGGATGACGATACAATCAAGCATCTTAAGAGTCCAGTAATTGAAGGTATAGTTCCATTATCCGATTATCGTGATTTGTTTGCAAGAATGTTTCAATTATATGGTGCAAATACTTTTGACCGTAGTAGTTCCATAGAACTAAAAATATGTGACAAACGCATCTATATAAGAAAATTTGTTCTTGATAGTGAGTTGAGTTCAGATAAAATTCGAATCACAGATTATACCAGTGAAGACACTTCCGATTTCATATATGACGGTGATGTATATGCACTGCCGGTTTCAGAAAATATAAAACCAGCTGAATTAGTACAAATAAAGCTTGAGCCGTATAACCGACAAATGAACTTGTTTACAATTCCTCATGAGCTTTTGAATTCGGAAGCAATCCTTTTCTCTGGTCCCGAAAGTTCGCGCAGGCTTGTTCCTAAGTATTACAATTTTGAACAAGAAGATTACAGTTCGGAAGTACGTGGAGAGATGTCTGCTGCTAACATAATACTTTGGAGTGAAAGGCTTAGCAAGGATGATGTTTTTGTCGGCGAGTATTGGGCAAAAACTGTAAAAGCATTCCGTATTATTTCAGAGTTTAATCTTCCGTTTACTACATATAATGCTTTCAAATCTATAGGTCGTGACCCTAAATTATTGGTAAACCTAATATTAGCCTGTTGGCTTAATGGCGCTTCCGATGTTCTCATTCAAGAAATTGACCGTTTTGAAGATGAATTAAACATTGCAGTACATTGGATTCCGTACACTGTATGGGGAGAATGTATTGAGAGTTTCATACGTTTGCTTCCCCCAACACTTATTAATATAATGAATACAAAATTAGGTGAGATTACAGAATTGATAAATGCACTTTTCAACGCTACACTATCTGCAGAAGTTGCGTCTGAACTTACCCAATATGTTGCGGGAGGGAATATCGGAGATGCCCGGATTTTCTCAAGAGCTGACATTAATCAATTTAAATCAAAAATACATGGATATACAGATAACAATATAGACCTACCTATAACCCGATTTGTACTTCAAAATAAATATTATGTAGACCAAGAGATGCACAAGTCTTATCGTGTAATGATTGAGTCCGCAATGTGTGCTGCGGAAAATTTCGCACAAGTAAAAAATCACACAAATCTTTTTTTATTAGAAAGTCGAGACTATGCTCGTATCACTAATTTTTACCGAAAATACTTTAAAGAAACCTACAGTAAGATATTTATCGGAACTGTAAAACAAATTGTAAACAAATGAATATGAATTATTTTTCATTCTACAATAAGGCCAAGGAATTATTAATAGATTCTCTTGCCTCTCTTTGGTTCAAGGGTCAAGCCCAAGAACAAGAATATATCAAGAGGATTTTGACTAAGGATGAGCCTCTTTTTGCAGAACCTGTATTCCAATCAATATTCCCTTGGGAGGAGAGTGCCGACAGTTTTGAGGAACATTCTTCTAAACTCAGATTGTTAACTCCTTCATTTGTTAATGCACTGAGTAGCGAAGGAATTGACAAGGATTTGAGATTTCCATTAGACAGGCATCCTTATAAGCATCAAACAGAAAGCTGGAGAACTATGCTTTCTTCTCGACCACAAACCATTGTTGTGACTACCGGAACAGGATCAGGTAAAACAGAATGTTTTATGATACCAGTTTTGCAAGATTTGGCTAAAACCAATGAAAAAAATTGTGTTCAGGCCATATTCCTTTATCCTTTGAATGCACTGATGAAAAGCCAACAGAAACGTATTCATGCTTGGTGCAAAGCTCTTCCCGAAAAGGTTACCTATGCGATATATAATGGAGAAACCGACAAAGAAAATCGGTCTGACAGATATACTACATCTCATTATCCACAGCTCGTAACAAGGCCTCAAATAAGGAAAACTCCGCCTCAGATTCTCTTTACTAATCCAACTATGCTCAACTATATGTTGGTACGAGCAGAAGACCGTGAAATCTTGGAAAAATCCAAAGGTAAGCTCAAATGGATTCTTTTAGATGAAGCACATACTTATACTGGCTCTTCAGCCGCTGAATTATCATTGCAAATCCGTCGTGTACTAGATGCTTTTGGCGTAACTATTGATCAAGTAAATTTTGCTGTAACATCAGCGACTATCGGTGATGAAAGTGACCCCAAAACGACGATAAAGCTAAAAACTTTTGTGTCTCAACTCACTGGAAAACCATTTGAAGATATAAAAATAATTAGTGGTAAGCGCATTATTCCAGAACTAAACAAGGGAATTGCAGAAGATCAATTGTCCAAAATAAACAAAAAGTTTAGTATCGAATTGAGTTATTCTGACATTGAGAAGTTGAGAAAAAAGCTTAACTCTTCGCCGGTATTGAAAGCAAAGGAAATCGGTCGTATGCTTGATAAAGGAATCGGGAAAAATGTGGATGCCTCATTGGAAATAATAGATGCTCTCGGAGAAAAAGTGAAAGGTCTAAACAAAGGAGGCGGCCTTGGAGCTTTATTGCCAACACGTGCTCATTTATTTGTTAGATCGATAAGTGGAGTGTATGTTTGCACCAATCCTGATTGTCAACGTCATAAGGGATATAGATTATCGATAGGAAGTCTGACAACATATCAAAATATGAATTGTCCAGTTTGTAAATCAAAGATGCTGGAACTTGCTACATGTTCGTCTTGCGGCTCTCCCATTATAGTGGGTGAAACAAACACAACTAAGGGATTTAGGATGCACACCAATGTAATTGATCTTGACAAGAGTCTTTTCTATGAGCAAAAGGAAGATCTCATTGATTTGGAAGATATGGGAAATATAGAAGATGTTGAGCAAAATGAGGCGGATGGCTTTTCTCGCTTCTTTTTCGCCATTCCGAAGAAAGCATGTTTAAGGAAAAATGCGAATAGAACATATCACATCTTCAATCATCAGAATGGTAAAATAGAACTTGTCCCTGAAGACAATAGAAGCAACAAGTGTTTTACTTCTTTAAAAAGTGAAGAAAGTATTCCTGTAATATATCAATCTCTTCGACACTCAGGAGATAATCATGTTCTTTGTCCTCATTGTGGCAATAATCTCAGCGAGTTTAAAAACCTTGATTATCTCAGAATAAGTGCTACTCAAATTGGACGTACTTTAGCAACATTGCTTCTTGATAATGCCGAACCCATTGACAGTAATGACGCAGACGTTGTATATGAAGGCCGAAAGTATATAACATTTACCGATAGCCGTCAAGGGTCTGCACGTTCTGCAATGGGACTTAATCAGGATGTAGAACGTTCATGGATTCGAGCTTCCATTTTTCATAAACTTGCCGATATGCGTTTGAATGATGTGAAACCTGGTGGTCTGACTCCTGATGAGGAAGCAGAATACAATGCATATCTGAGTATTCGGGAACATCTTCCGACCTTACTTTTTGAAAAATTTAAACAACTTGAAGAAAAAAAGAATGGCATACCAGTAATCCCCAATCCAGAGGAGGTGTCATGGGGGCAAATAAGCCAGTCTCTTGAAAATGACTCAAATTTCAAGAAGTTGTATGAACATGTTGATAAAGCACGTGGCAGAAAAAATTTCAAGAATGCAACGGACTATCTGAAAGCACTTCTTGTCGACCAATTCGGATGGATTCCTAAACGGGCGAACTCATTGGAAACGATGGGATTCGTACGTCTTGTCTATCCAGCACTTAAAAATGCGAAATGCCCAGCACTCCTTCAGAAAAGATGTACAGACACCGACTGGCAGAATTTTCTCAAGATCTGTATGGATTATGTCATTCGTGGAGGTCGTCATTATATGCTTTCTGGAGCTTATAAAGATTACCTTACACAAAATAAGTACTGTTCTCCTATATATCCTTCAAATTCAGAACTGAGGAAGAATGGGAGCCCTGTATCGAAATGGTTTAAAGTCAATGTAAGTTCAAAAGGTATTAATGAGAATCAGAATAGACTCGTTCTTCTTCTGTGTGCAGTTCTAGATTATGATGATATTTCTCAAATCAATCAAATAAAGATTGCTGACATCAACTCAATACTTGATGCCGCATGGGATTTCCTGAAACAAAATGTTCTTGAAGCAACAGATGTAGAAAATCAAGGATATATGCTCGATCTCATGGGGGATAAAGTTAAGCTGCAACTTATCGAAAAAGGTTATCTCTGTCCTGTTGACAATGTTATTATAGATGCGCCGTTCTGTGGCTATAGCCCAAGAATGAACGGTTACATCGGTCGTGAAAATTTCGATAGATTCAAAATCAAGACGGAGTTTGTAAATCCGCTTTTCCCATTCAAGTCTGCGGATCAGACAGAAAAGAATGTCATGGAATGGATTGAGAAGAACTTCTCTGAACAAAAGGCTGCTGGTGTGTTCGGGGTTATGAACTCCAGAGTATTTGCTTCAAAACCGATTTTTATATCGGCTGAACATTCAGCTCAGCAATCGTCAGAAGATCTTGACCGATACGAAAGAGAGTTTAATGAGGGGAAAATCAATATTCTTTCTTGCTCAACAACAATGGAGATGGGGGTCGATATTGGTGGTATTACAGAAGTCGTCATGAATAATGTGCCGCCAAAATCGTCAAATTACCTTCAGCGTACGGGACGTGCAGGACGAAGAAGTGAAACTAAAGCCTTGGCTTTAACTGTTTGTGCTCCCAATCCTATTGGAACTCATACATGGAACAATCCAGATTATCCGATTACACATGTAACAGAAACTCCATTGTTAAAATTGGAAAGCCGTCAGTTGATTCAACGTCATGTTAATGCGATGGTATTCGCATCCTTTGTAGCAGATCAAGGGGGAATCAGGGTTACGACAACTCTTAGGGATTTTTTTGTCACGGCAGAAGGGATGTCTTTCTTTGATAAGTTTCTAAATTATATTGATAGTGTAATCAGCGGAAAGGTTGAACGTCTTCAAGAACCATATTTAAAATTAATCAAGGGAACAAGTCTCGCTCAGATAACATTGGCGGATGTCGCACAAGTAGTCAAAAAAGACATAGTTGCTGTTTACAATGTCTTTGATGCTCATAAAGGAGCTCTTGCAAAGGCGATTGAATCTCTGAAGAATGAATCAGGAACGACCAATGCTATTAAAGCTATAGAGAAACAAGAGGAAAATTTTTTTAAGACCTCGATGTTGTCATATCTTGCTGAAAATTCTTTTCTGCCAAGTGCAGGTTTACCCTTAGGACTAGTTGAGTGTCTGCTAGGCGGTAAGGAAAAGGTTGACGGTAACTCACCGACATTGCATATAAGTCAGGCCATCTCCTCTTATGCTCCCGGTAATCCAGTAGTGAAAAACGAATGGGTCTATGAGACCAATGGTATTCGTCTGAAGACAAAATACGATGACAGCACTTCAAGGTATATCATACAGAATTGCACTCATTGTGGTTATACAACTATTATCTATGGAAGTGCTAAGACGGATTGTCCCAAGTGCGGTCGGCATGGAACTATGCATGGCATAAAGGACATCTCACTATCGACAGATCAGCGTTTTACAGAGGTCGTTGAACCTGCTGCGTTCTCCGTAGCATGGGATTCGACCCCGACTCGAAAAATGGACTCTCTCGGCAGTATGAATTTCATTCAGCCTATTTTGCTTGAAATGGATGCCTGGCTTCTGAAGACAAATTCTGCAAAAATGTCTATCCGCTGTTCAACGCCAAGGTCTGAGATTCTCTTTTATAATAAAGGAACGAATGGGTATGGATATGCTTTCTGTCCTTATTGCGGTAGAATGAAATCAGAAAAATCACCAGACACCACAGAGCGGATGCTGTCGCACCATAAACATCTTCTAGCTTCGACCTCTTGTCCCGGTGGCGAAAATGACGGTGCTGCAGTAAGACGTCATGTGTTGTTGGTCGGAAGATACCAGACTGACTTTGTTGAGATCAAGTTTTATGACAAGGACAACAATCTGGTAGAAGACACTGAGACACTCTATTCTCTCGGCGTGATTCTTAGCCGTAAACTCACGGAGCTGCTCGGTGTCAACGATGGAGAAATTGAATTCGGCTATGATGGCATAAATCATTCTATTTTCATATATGATACTGCTCTCGGTGGTGCAGGTTATTCATTGCTCTTCCGAGAATATAAAGATGAAGTCCTAAAAATGGCTTTGGAGACTCTTGAAAGATGCGACTGTGAACGGTCTTGCACGAAGTGCCTTATAGATCGCAGATCGCAATGGTATACGAACTATCTTAACCGGCCTAAGGCTCTAGAATGGTTAAGACAGGAAGTCAAGGCCCGTGTTGCCCCAAAGGAAATTATTTATTTAATGCCTGATTCTCATGTTGTGACATCAGACATCACGACCGAGTTTTATCAGCTCACACGGAACAAGGACATCTCTGGTATCAGAATATTTGTCAACGACAACATTTCTCAATGGGATGCGGAAACATTCCCATTTAAAAAAATTCTCACAGAACTATCTCTAGAAGGAGTTGACGTTGCCTTTATACTGCCAAGCGTACCAGATGTAAAATCGCTCTCGTCAGCAGACAGTGCAACTTTAATTGCGGAGGTATTTAAAACCAACTTTAAATGTCTTGAAAACACACTGCCGACAGGATTATTTCCGTTGATGGTCGTGATTATGAATGACGGAATCGTCAAAACATACTTTGGAAAAAATATTGATACATCCTATTCTAAGAATTGGGGAAGTGGAGATGTATTCATAACCACACAGCCAAATTCATTGTCCTATGCCGACATAAATAGAATGCAACTGTTGAGCGCCTTTTCATCGGACGATTCTTCCTTTATGTTCGAATATAGAATAAGAGAACACAGCTCGTTGGGTCGTTTTTTTGATTCTCTGAAAGCTCCGGAAACTGGTAATTGGAATAGAATAATATCTAACCTACGAGGCAAGGCTGTTTCTATTGAATATTCTGATAGATACCTAAAAACGCCCTTAGGCTGTATGCTTTTGGCAAAAATGATTTCCAGTCTGAAGAATGAAGCAGATTTAGTTCTGGTATCAATTAAAGTTATTGTCACAAATATCGTCTCAATTAATGACCCAGATATGGCAGTAAATGCTATAAAAGATTTTACCAACGGTAAGAAGAGAAATCATTTCCTGAAGGATGCTATATTTGAACTGACCGGGATAGAACCGGAAATTCAAGATACAGGTTATGTTGAGCATGAACGGTGTCTGACGGTTAAAGCGGATAATGCAGAGATCTGTATACGTCCAGACGCAGGTATAGCAAAAGGATGGGCACCATTTGGAAGAGATAACGCTGAATGCACCGACCGCGATTTCAGAGAAGATTGGAATATAGATCTCGAACTGTTCAACAAACAGCAGATAGGAAACGGAATACTTTACACCATCTCATATAAGCAACTCTAACAATGTCAGAAAATAGAAACGCTCAGTATCGTTATCAAGTGCTGGACAGATGCTTCAGTGATTGGAATAAGAAATATACTATCGAAGATCTCCTTGAAATAGTCAACAATCATCTTTATGAATTGGAAGGTTCAGACTCCACCATCAAATTGCGTCAGTTACGAAGTGACTTAAATGCCATAAGAAAGATGCTACCCGATAACATCTATCTTGATGCCAAACCATTTGGAGGAAAGAAATGCTACTACAGATATTCTGAGCCAAACTATTCAATCTTCCAGAATGGTCTATCGGTTACCGAGGTTAACTCTTTACGCTCGATAATTGAAATGCTTAGTAAATATCGTGGAGTTACTGGTAATGCTTGGCTTGAAGATGTTATCTCCAATCTAGAACTTCGTTTTGGAGTAAAATCGGATAGAGAAAATCTTATTTCATTTCAGTGTAACTCATGTTTAAAAGGGCTTGAATACCTTTCAACTCTCATAGACGCAACAATCAATCACCAGCCCCTCGAAGTAAGCTACACAACACACGCAGGCATTAGTTCAACGAATGTGCTTCATCCATATTATATGAAACAATATAATAACAGATGGTTCATATTCGGACGTATTAATGGGAAAGATTATATTGTCAACCGAGCCCTTGACCGAATTGAAGGGATAACTAGAAGTGATGTTCCATTCTGTAAAAATGATCTTGTGGATTTCAACTCTTACTTTGATGATATTGTAGGGGTATCGGTGCCTTATGAAGTACAGGAAGCCGAAACAATTATTTTGCAATTTAGTTCAGAACGATTTAAATACATTGTTTCAAAGCCACTGCACACCTCACAGAAAATTATTGATGAATACAAGTGCATAGTTACTATTAAAGTAATACCAACACGAGAACTCGACCAATTAATTCTAGCTTTTGGACCTGATGTTGAAGTCCTAGCTCCAGATAGATACAGAATGAGCATTAAGACTAAAATTGAGAAATGTCTCAATAAATATCGCTCTGTGCATTGCGATTGCATATAAAATTATACTTTTAATGATCACATATATAACAGAGCAGATATTAACCAACATTATATGGAACATGATAGTGTGCAAAATATTAAAATTGAACATTCTAAAAGAAAAGGCGTATCAAGCTTTGTATTGAGTAATGATACGCCTCTTTAAAAGTCCTTTAAATCTACTCTTCAAAAAGCGAAAGTATATAAAATCTGATATATTTTTATCTGATTACGAATTTTGTATAGAAGATTGATTACATATACACTTTTTATCTACGGCAGTATTATGGCTCTTTTATTTAAATATAAGCCCCATCTTTCAGGGAAGTATTAGTATAAATGAAAGAGCTATATGGCTGTATAAAGTCTAATTTTTATCTTAACACTGGCCGTAAGCTTACTTTTTAATTGACTTGTCCTTGATGGACTTCGCCTTGCTGTCCAGTTCTCTTGCAGCCTGTTCTTTCAGCCGTACCTGTTCGATCAGGGTGGCCTGTCTCCGTACCGCTTCCTCGTAGGCCTCCACGTCCTCACGCATCTGCTTGATCAGTCCGTTATCCCGATTCGGTCCAAAGAGATTCTCTAGTTTCACAAGTTGCTCGGGGGTAGCATCTCCTTTCATCTTGACATAACGGTACTTCAGATCATTATCGGCCTGTACATTGTCAGTTCTCACCGAAAAATAGAGAGCCACGGACAAGACCACGATTGTTGCAAACATCACGAAAAAACTCCAAAGAGTGTAAGGGGATTCTATACTCAGGCTGAAATGATGGTTGATGTTGCTTGTCTTGACGGCATTCTTTCTGATTGTGTCATTGGTCTCACAAAACAAGGCTTCCACTTTCTCCTGGTGCTGACGCTGTTCATTACGCATTTCAGACAAGACCTGTCCAAGTCTTTCCTGTGACGAGTTTTTCCTGTCCATGGAAACCATATCGTTCTTAATGGCAGCAAGTCCCTCGTACAAGCGAGCCAACAAGTTGCGAAATGTCTCATGACTTTTCAGGACTTCATTCAGCACGGAGTCATCCTTTTCATTGTTAACTGTCGGGCTGTTACCTTCCGGTAAGGGAACGGACAGCCCGTTGATTTTGTTTTCGATTCTTTCCAGGCATCCAAAGATGCTCTCGATATATTCTTCCAATTTCATATTCCTACAATTTTAATGTTCATAAATAATTTGAATGAAGAAAGGACAGGCTACAGCCCGAATCCTTTCCTCCTTTTCTTTTTCCTGCGTCTGCGCAAGAGTTCTTCCTGAGGTAACGGCTCTTCGGGAGCGGTGTCGCTTTTTGGACTGAACAGTCCAGGTCCCGTACTTTCCAGAAGATGGCCTCCGTCCGGTATTCTTTGCTGCACTTTGCGTTCGGATGCCTGTTGGGATTCCGAAGGCTTCCAACTCAATTGGGCATTCAGCCTGGCAAAGCTGAACTCCCGGCTGATTTGCGAAGCCTTGAAGGTTTGTCCGTCCTTGGTGAACCGGATTCCTTGTATGTCCTCCAGCTTTTTTATCTCCCTGGTACGTTTTACAAATTCCAGCCTGATACCCCGGCGAAGCAGGTAATCGTTGAACTCTTTCCATGTTTTGGAATGCTTCAAAGCTGCCTTGACGGCATTGAAGATTTCGTATTTCACACGCTCCGAAGCATGGAGTTTCTCCACATTAGTCTTGCCCTTGCCCTCCGCATATGTCAGCCCGTACTTGTCCTTAAGCAATTTTGTGGCGATTTCATTACGCTTGTAATCGCTTTGGGAAGAGATTACCTTGCCGTCATATCCGATGCGGTTATAGACCAGGTGGCAGTGCGGATTGTCTGTGTTATGATGCCTTACCAGGATGAACTGAGTGTTCTTTATTTCCATCAGTTTCATATATTCCCGGGCTATTTTAGCCATAAATTCATCTGTCAGCAATGCCTTGTCTTCCGGCTTGAAACTCAATGCGATGTGCCCGACAGGCTGTTTTATCTTCGGATTAAGCTCCCGCTGGTAGTCGAAACTGTCCGTTATTTCCCGGATATTTCCCAGCAATACACCATCTGAGTCAATGATTTCCGCGTTGTCCTTGCCCATCACGTAGCGGATACAGCCGCCGAAGGATTTCCCTTTCTTGATCTTTCCAATCATGACGGCCTCCTTTCTCCGTGCCTATACCGGATAATAATCTCCTTGAGTTTCTGCAGAAGTTCTGTTACCGTCCTTTGGGTACGGTGGAATCCGGTCTGATGGGACAGCCGGGTCAGCTGGTTCAGGTTGTTCGCCATACCCGTAAGACTGCGTATGACGGCCGTCTCCTCGGCAGAGTGTCTGGCCGTTATCGTCGTCTCAAAGGCTGATACGCGGAGAAATTCCGCCAGCGTGAGGTTAGCCTGTCTGCTGCGTCGGCATAGCCGCTCGTAGTCTATCTTGGAGAATTTCACTGTAACGGCTTTGCTGAGTTTGCACACTCCGCTTATTTTGGGGCGTCCCCTCGGTCTGTTTTTCTTTCTGTCATTCATATTTTCTTCGTTTGATTTCTGATTATTCTTTTTCTCACAATCTGCGACCACCGGGAGCGGATTGCCTCCACTCTTCGGGAGTGGAGCGAGGTTTTTCGGGATGCCCGAAAGATAACCTCGCTAACTCCCGAAACTGATGTTCCGTCCGTTGACCGCCTCTGGCGGGTTCTGAATGCTGGAATGCCATCATTCCATGATGCGGATGGATTTTGCACCGGGTGTCTTTTACAGTTTGCGCCACCGCTCGAAGTCTTCCGAATAGATTTCAAGATGCTGCCGGGCGATATTTTCCAGCAGTCCTGAAACGCTCATCCTCCGGCTTCCGAGCTTGCGGACATACTCGTCCAGCCTGTCCCTTACCTCGCAGCTCACGAATACGGGCTTGCGGTCTTCTATTCTGGGAACCTGTAGGAATGTGCTGCGGTACTCTTCCAGTGACAGCCTGCGTTGCCTGCCACTAATCCGGCACTTGGATGCAGGAGCGGAACCATCTTTCTCTGCCGGCTCCTGGATCCCGGATTGTTCCGTGACTGTTGGCAGGATTTCATTCCCGGCATGCTCAGTAACCTCTCCTGCACTTTCAGGGTTTTCACACTCAGGAAGGAGCTGTGACATTTCCATACCTGTCATAGCTTCCCACCGCTCTTTGTCAAAGCTTTTTCTTGTAGCCATAATCTTTGAATTTTAATAAGTCAATACAGTGGTCTTGGTATGTACCTTGACCGGTTATCGGCAGCAAAGAAAGTATGTATAGTGCACTGTGTCAAGCAAATGGAGTGAGTGTGACAATTATGACCGGTTCTGCATTATATGCACCGGACAAACGGTGGCGACTGCTGTGATTTGCCACACCCGCACGGGCGTCCATGGAATCTGGCAATGATTTCATGGCAGTATGGAGACTGAATCCAACGGACACTTTACCGGATATAGGATAACCCGTTGCAATCGTACCGGTATACTTGCTACAGTCAGTTCAGGCAGTAATAATCACATGGCGGCTTTGCTCAGTCGGGTCATACTGTCCACCGGCCATGCAACATGATGACAGATGATGAAACAGACCGTCAGCCGTCTGCAAATCCATTGCAGTGTGATTATTACTGCTTTAATTTGTACCGGGAACAGGAAATTGCTGCAGCCATGCCACTTGTTCCCTCCTGTCAGATGTATCGGATAAGGCAGTAAGCCGGCTTTGCCTTGGCGGTACAAGATGGAAACAGTATCAAATGGAAATAAACAATGAGATTATGGAAATAGTAAGTTTTGAAAAAAGAACCTTTGAGGAGATAGCTGCCAAGTTGGATTACTTCGTGCAGCGGATGGATGACCTCTGCCGACAGCACGGGGAGAAGAAGGCAGAACGATGGATGGACAGTCATGACGTCTGCCGGAAACTGCGTATCAGCCCGAGGACATTGCAGACCCTCCGTGACAACGGCACACTCGCCTTTACCAAGATTGGCAACCGCACCTACTACCGTCTGGAAGACGTGGAACGGGTCATTGTGGATGTGGAAGAGAGACGGAAAGAGGCGAAATGGAAAGGCAAAAGCATTTAGCAGTTGAAGTATCAATTAAAGACAAACCGTATGAGTAGTGAAATCAGAGAAAAAGACCATGAGTGGGTATGTAAATTCCACTCGAATTTCGACCGGCTTCTGGCTTCGTTCGAAAAGTTGTTCAGCCAACGCCGACCTCCCGTATATGGCGATGAGCTGCTGACTGACAAGGAGGTGTCGCACCTGCTTAAAGTGAGCCGCAGGACATTGCAGGATTACCGAAGCAACGGCATACTGCCCTATATTCAGGTGGGCGGCAAGATTCTGTACAGGGCTTCAGACATAGAGCGTACCCTGATGGACGGCTATAGGGAGGCATACCGTTCAAGGAAATGAAAATCCATCCCGTTCCTTCTGCCTGTGGCCGCATGAAAAAAGGGACACCCGGAGGTCGGTTCTTCTTCCTTCCTCCGGATGCCCCTTGCTGTTTCTTTCAGGTGTCGGGCTTATTTCGTACCGGTGGTCCTTACACTTACCCCTTTCGGTATCGGGTTGTCAAGTATTATCCGGTAGCATAGTCTGCCGTCCACATTCACCGGCTCTTTCGCCACCATGAAACCGGCGCATTTCTCGACCTTTGCCACATCGAGTATCATGCCGGCGATGAAGCTGTTGGAGAAGCGGGCGCAACGCGGGTCGTTCCAGATCGTGAAGCCGTTCTCGTCATCCGAGACGAACATGTACCAGTCCTTGGGCCTGTCTTCGTCCCTGGCGATACACAGCCTGTTTCCTGCGTGCAGGCTCAGTTCCCTGCTCAGTATCCTGCTCAGGTACATGCTGCCGTCACGGCATACCGTGATGATCCGTTTGCCTTTGTAGGTCAGTGCCGGATGGGAATTGCTCTTGTCATAAACTGTCAGTTTCATAATCATCAATATTTTATTGTTATACCTTGTTGTCCTTTATTCTTGTCATGCCGCCTCTCCGGCCATGATCAGTCTTCTTCTGGCGATGAACTTCCTGTTTGCCCGGACGGATTCCATCATCGCCTGCGCCCTGCGTGTCACCACCGAGGTCTTCTCGCCCATGTGCCTGGCTATGGTGCGGAATGAGCTTCCGGTCTCGTAGAACCGCAGCATGAATATCCTGTAATCCTCATAGGAGAAATGCCGCCTGAGGAACTTCTGTATGTCCCTTACCAGCCTGTCGCATCCGGTCAGCATCTCTTCCCGTTCCTCTGTCTCTTCCGCGCAGTCCGTCTCACCCAGTCTTGCGAAATACTCGTCTCCGGGGCTGTCGTAACGGCTTTCATCCCTTGCGCCCGACTGCAGGATTCTCCTATAGCATCCGAAGAAATAGGACTCCGGATCTTCTATCCCGACACTTGAGAACATTATCTGCTTCCTGACAGCCAGATATGCGTCATGGAACGCGTCTTCGTCGATTTTTCCATAGATGGAGAGTCTCTCCTTCAATCTCGCGTATGAACGGTTAAACCATCCGTTGAATTCTTTCACGTCTTTTGTTGCCATATCCTTTTGCTTTTATCTGTTAGACATCCGGCCCGTAGTACGGGCACTCTTGTTTCTTTGAATGCCTTACAGCCGTTCTCCCACCGGAAAAGCGTCAAGGCTCGGCAAGAAAAAATACCGGAGCGCAAAGCGCGAGGATGATTTTTTCCCCGCCGACCCGCAGGGCCCGGCCTTGCGCTCCGGTGGGGAACGGCTACCTTTGCTTCAAAGAAATGAGTGTGTCCTTTTCTGCTTTTTACCGCCTGCAATTATCCTCTTGCTGTGAAAAGGAATGTCTGACGGTGACACATGCCGTCCGGTTTGCGGTCTGTTTCTGTTTTTTTGTTTCCTTCGCTTGCGGAACGCTTTTACGGACACCAGAGCCCCTTTCCGGTATCATCTGTCCGCCGTTCCAGCTATAGAAAAAAACAAATGTCAAACTTAAAATTTAAGAATTATGGAAGTAGTGGTCATAGACAAGGCGACTTTCGAGAGGATGCTTTCGGGATTCGAGATTTTCGCGGAAAAGGTGGAACGGCTCTGCCGGGAACAGGAAGACTTGGGAGAAAAGGAGTGGCTTGACAGCAATGACGTGTGCAGGCTGCTCTGCATCAGTCCGAGAACCTTGCAGACGATGCGGGAGAACGGAACGCTGGCTTACACCAAAATAAGCCACAAGGTGTATTACAGACCGGAGGACGTGAAGGCCGTCTTTCCCGTGGCTGAAATGAAGCGGTGTATAACAGCCGGCAAGGAAAGAAAATGCAATGTGACCAACAAGCCAACCAACAAACCAATCAACCAACAAACAGATATCTGATTTATGAATGACAATGGCAATATCCGGCTGCTGACACCGGAAAACGACATGCGCGTGAGAGCCTTCCTCTCGTCGCTGGAAGAACTATCGGAAAAGGTGGAGAAAATACGTGAAAACAACAAGCCGTCTCTGGACGGGGAACGCTATTATACCGACAAGGAACTAGCCGTCAGACTGAAGGTCAGCCGCAGGAGCCTTCAGGATTACCGCAACAACGGTATACTGCCCTATATCCAGATAGGCGGCAGGATCCTGTACAGGGCTTCCGACATTGAACGTACGTTGATGGACGGGTACAAGGAGGCGTACCGCTTGAAACGGGATATATGATGGACTGACCGGTAAAGTTGCTCTTATTCGTAAATTCTATACTCAAAGAGTCGTTTTACGGATTAAAGGCAACTTTCATGGTAACTTCAATAAAAAGTAGGGAGAAAAGCGTAAAAAAGTAGGGAGAAAACGGCAGTTTGGTGGGGAGAAAAACGTATCTTTGCGTTCAAAGTGAAAATGTATGCAGACCGAACTCGAAAAACTTGTATCTCTGTACAGAGAATTGGGAATAGACAGGCAGATAGATTATGACAAATTCTATCTCTATTCCCTCATTACCCACTCTACGGCCATTGAAGGCTCCACCATTACCGAACTTGAGAATCAAATCATGTTCGATCAGGGAATCAGTCTGAAAGGAAAGAGCATCGTGGAACAGCACATGAATCTCGACCTGAAAGACGCATACGAGCATGCCATAAGGCTGGCAGATGCCCATACCGACATAACCGTTGATTTGCTGAAAAGCCTCTCTGCCCTTGTCTTGAAAAACACGGGGCAGGAGTACAAGACCGTATTGGGGGATTTCTCATCGGCACGGGGTGATTTGCGCCTGTTGAATGTCACGGCCGGACCCGGTGGAAAATCGTACATGAACTACAGCAAGGTCCCGGCTAAACTGTCGGAATTTTGTACCCGGCTGAACAGGGAACGTGAAAATCATGCCGCCAAGAGCATGACACAGTTATATGAAATCAGTTTTGATGCCCACTATGACTTGGTGACAATACACCCTTGGGCAGACGGGAACGGCAGGATGGCCCGCCTGCTGATGAACATGCTGCAATTCGAGTTCGGACTGATACCGACAAAAATCCTCAAGGAGGACAAGGAAGAATATATCAAGGCACTGGTGGAAACCCGCGAGAACGAGGATTTGAATGTTTTCAGGGAATTTATGACAGCTACCATGATTAAAAATCTCACCCGTGACATAGAGGTTTACCGTAAATCCATTGATGATACTCCCATAAGTGGGGAGAAACCACAAAAAAGTAGGGAGAAGAAAGTGAAAAGTAGGGAGAAAATCATGACTCTGCTTTCACAGGACAACACGTTGAGTGCAGCAACTCTCGCAGAACGGATAGGCATAACAGCCAAAGCGGTGGAAAAACAGATTGCCGCATTGAAAGCGGACGGGGTGCTCCGACGAATCGGACCGGACAAGGGCGGATATTGGCAGGTGGTCGAAAAAAAGGATTGATTTTTTGGAGGGAGCGCAGTTTGCCGCCTGCCTTTTTCATTGTGTTTCAAAAAAACGCCCTCCTATAGAAAATCAGAACAGCATACGGACCGGTAGTTTCCTACTGTCTGTATGCTGTTTCTTTTTTTGTTGTATCGACTTTTCCGTCGGTCGCTTGTTTCCGCTGCCGTCAGCCTTCCTTGTACAGACGTGAAAGGGGAAAGGTTTTCGGGCTGAATACGCTTTGCCTGCAAAGGAAGATTCTGCCCGAAACGGCACGGCCGCTCGACCTTTTCACTTTCAATGAAGTCTGTACTAACTTCATGGACGGCGAGGAAGCAGGCGGCTGCGAAATTGTCATTGGCTGTCAGAGCCGGAATGTGTGCGGCTTTGGCTTCTCTTTTCCATCAGTCTGTCCATTTCCCTTGAAATTTTTTCTTCCGTTATCCTGGCATACCCTTGTGTGGTGGAAATGTTCGAGTGTCCCATCATCTTGGCTATGCTCTCGATGGATACGCTCTCTGAAATGAGCAGGACCCCGAACCCGTGCCGGGCCTGATGGTACGAAAGGTCATCGTGCCTGCCCAGGATCACGCCGATTTCCCGTATCTCGTGCCAGATGGAATCCCGGCTCGGCAACGGGAACACGGGACTGTGTATGTCGGTGGTATTGTACAGGGACAGTATCTGCTCGGCTATCGGGTGCAGGGGGATGAACGCTTCCACCCCGGTCTTCTTCCGGTTGATGCGGATGAACCGCCGACCCTCCGCCGTCGTCCCGATATGGCACGGATGGAGCTGCTTGATGTCGGCATAGGCAAGCCCGGTGAAATAGGAGAAGATGAATGCACGCCTGCCCAGTTCCGCACGTCCTTCATTCAGGGGCATGGCCAGTATCCTTTTCATCTCTTCACGGGTGACATACTTGTGCTTGGGTGCGGTTTTCTTCTCATATTCGACATTCTCCACCGGATTGGTGCGCAGGATCTCGTTGTCCACGGCAAGATACAAGAGGCGGTTCAGCCAGCAGAGGCAGCGGTTGGTCTGCGAGGTGCTGAAATTCTTGTTCCTGATAAGGAATGCCTTGTAGTTCCTGCCGAAGTCTTCCGTTATTTCTTCAAAGGCGATGTCCTTCTTCCCCAGTGAAACAAGGTAGTCCGTCAGGTACTTCTGGAAATACTGTGATTGCCGGTAGGTGGAAGTGGAATTGATCTCCCTGCTACGTATTCTGAGACGTTCACGCTCTATCTCGCCCATCCGGAGCAGATGTGTCGGAACGACGAACTGCCTTGTCACCCGATTCTTGATAATCTCCGCACTGACGACACCCTGTGTCCTCAGAATTTCCTCGTAAGTCTGTTCGATATACTTCCGGTACTCCTGCAGTCTGGCGTTTTCCCTTACCGTGCGTATGGTCCCGGTTCGGGCGTTCCAGTCTTCCGGCTTGCAGCATATCCCGGTGGTGATGGCGGTGTTCCTGCCGTCTATGGTGATGCGGCACATGACCGCCGTGGTTCCGTCAGCCTTTATCTTGCCGCGGTTGATATAGAACAGTATGGAAAAGGTACTTCTCATGATTCTCATTGTTTATGGGTTATAGAACAAGTTTCAAATCTCCAGTAGCCTCGATAAGCCTGTCCATGTCCTCGAAGAGCTTTTTCGGGGTGACGCGGGCATAGACCTGGGTCGTCTGTATGTTGCTATGCCCCAGCATGCTGCTGATGGTCTCTATCGGAACGCCCGCTTCAAGGGTGACGAGCGAGGCGAACGAGTGGCGTCCGACATGGTAGCACAGGTTCTCCTTTATCCCTGCCAGTACGGCCAGCGCCTTCATGTGGTTTCTCATGCTCGGATAGTGGATCATCGGGAACAGCGTGTCCCTGCTGTCATCATGATATTTCTCTATCAGGGCGACGGCTTCCGGCAGCAGCTTCACGCTTGCGCGGAGCTCGTTCTTTTTACGGCGGTATTTCAGCCATAGCTTGCCGTCCTCGCCGGTGTACAGGTTTTCCCGGGTGACGGTCACGGCATCGCTGTAGGCGACCCCGGTATAGCAGGCGAAGAGGAACAGGTCCCTTGCCAGACGGTGGGTCGTGCGGTGCGGGGCTATCTCCACGTCACGGATTTTCTCGAAGCTTTCACGGCACAGTGCCTTGGGAGTCTTGACGGTCTGTTTCGGGAGGACGTAGTGCTGGAACATGAACCGCTCGGAGTGTCCTTCCTGATAAGCCCTTTTGCACGTTTTCTTGAGAATTGCTAGGTAATGCCGTACAGTGTCCACGGCATACCCTTTCTCGTCAAGGATGAAATTCTCATAGTCGTGGATGAACTGTTCCGTAAGCTGCCCGAAGGCCAGGTCTTTCGTCTTGAATTTGGTTTCAATGAACTCGCGCATGGTACGGCAGGTAAAGTCGTATGCCGGATAGGTACCTTTTGCCCGGTCTATCCCGATACGGCTCTTCACCTCATCCCTGAGGGCATCCAGCATTTTCATCAGGGTCATCTGCGTTTTCATGCTGCCCTGGAAGGCATCCTTGACGGAAGCGGCATCAAAATCCCCCTTGCGCTCCAGAAGGGAATCGAAGGCGGCATTGATGTCAAGCAGCAGCTTGTCGATTTTCGCATTTGTCTCCACCGCCTCCCTGCTCTTGCCGTTCAGCCGGCTTTCACGGGGATTCCACAGCCCGGGAGTGCAGGAGAGCTTGCAGCTGAACTGCGCCATCGTCCGGTTCACGGTGATGCGTCCCATTATCGGAGCTTTGCCCGACTTGTCCAGTCCGCTCTTTTTGAGGTAGAGCAAAACCTTGAATTTTTCTACTTTCATACGCTTATAACTTTAGTTGCAAAATTACCTGTTTTATAAGCGTTCTTCGGCATGCAAAACAATGACAATCAGTGTAATATATCGGCGTTTTTAATTATCCGATTTGCTTCGCGTTACCTCGTTTCCTTTCGGTAACTGACCTGCTAACGGTTTGGTAACTGAACATCTTCAATAATCTCCACTTTCCTGCTTTTTTTATAAGTGGAAGAATATAGAGAAATGGTTAGTTTCCAGTGGATTACGTTATCCTTTCTTCTCGTTTCCGGTGCTCTGTTTGCCTATCTTATTCCACACGAGCAGGCACACGTTCGCAACGATGATGCTGACGCTCGGTGCAGACCTCTACACGACCTCGAAACTGCTCGGCCATGCCGATGTGAAGATGACACAGGTGTACGCCAAAATCATCAATCAGAAAAAGGACGATGCAGTCAATTTAGTAAACGGATTGTTCGACTAAAGTTTACCAGCCGCGCGTGCATATATAATTCAATTTACTTTAGTATTTATATATAAGGGAGAAAAACTAAAGTAAACCGTTTTCGTGTAAATAACTGAAAAGAAAATTGGAGACTGTTCAGTTGTCCGAAACTGCACCTAAAACTGGGATGTCATTGCTCGGACGGTGGTGTTGAAAGACCAATGAAAGACAAACAAGATATAACCCCGTTCTTGTCGGATGAGGCAACACTATAAGGGGCAAATTCTTTCTTATCCCTCTTGTCGGATACCTACTCGACACGAACAGGTATAGGCTAAATTCTCCGATATGCGCAAAACACCCTGCCTATCCGTTTGCCGCTTTATAATCACCTTGATAGCGGACAATCTCATCGCTGCTGCTTGCAGATTGTATGGCAACCCTCCCAACGACGTAAGGCGATTGGGGTATTAGGCTCCCCAGAAGGGTTTATTACAAGCATACGGGCAAGCCCGAACTAAAACGGCTTTGGCGAACGTCTAATACCTACTATGAAGTCAGAGATTGGGAATTTTTCAATGAAAATGCCATAAAAGAGTATCACTGCAATAGTGCGCTTTTTAAATCTAGTACAAAATCTAAAATAATTATACGCCAAATTTCCAATCAAAATAAAGCCAAATTTCCAAATACAATTCCGCCATTTTTCCAAATAATCTTCGAAAATGAATTGAATTACAAAGAAATGTGCTATATTTGCATAAAAACACAATTCTATGGAATATAAAAATCGAATAGCAGATCAACTGCTACGTGATAAATTAGAGGCAATGGGTGCTGTGTTGATAGAAGGCCCCAAGGCTTGTGGCAAAACAACTACAGCAGAGCAACAGGCCAAAAGCATTATTTATATGGATGACCCTACCAAACAGCAGCAATACAAACAGATGGCGCAAACAAATATTAGCTTTTTGCTTGAGGGGGAAACTCCTCGTTTGATTGATGAATGGCAGGAAGTACCTCAATTTTGGGATGCCATCCGATTTGAGGTAGACCATAGAGGCAAGGATGGACAATTTATGCTTACGGGGTCTGCGGTACCTGCTGACACCAAAGATATTCATCATACAGGTACTGGAAGATATGGATGGCTTACTATGCGCCCTATGAGTTTATGGGAATCTGGAGACTCTACTGGTGAGATAAGCCTATCGGATTTATTTCTTATGCCGGATAAAATAGGAGCCTTGAATAAACTTACATTACCAATGCTGGCATTTGTTGTTTGCCGTGGAGGGTGGCCTAAGGCTTTACAAAAGAAAACAGAAAAGGCGGCACTGTTGCAAGCAACAGAATATTATAAGGCTATTACGAATAGCGATATATCACGAGTTGATAATGTAAAACGTGATGCAGAACGAGCAAAGAGAATTATGCGTTCCTATGCCAGGCATCAAGGGGCACAAGCAAGTATTGCAACAATACTTGCAGATATATCAACAAATGAGCCGGAAGATGTCAGTGATGAAACAATAGATTCATATCTCACTGCCTTGCGGAAAATATTCGTAATTGAGGATATGCCTGCGTGGAATCCCAACTTAAGGAGTAAAACTGCTGTTCGCACATCAGATACAAGGTACTATGTTGATCCGTCAGTTGGCGTGGCTGCTCTTGGCCTAGGTCCTAATGATTTGATTAATGACCTAAATACATTTGGGTTATTTTTTGAAACAATGTGTATTCGAGATCTTAGGGTTTATGCTGATGCCTTAGATGGTTCTGTTTATCATTATAGAGACAAGAACGGCTTGGAATGCGATGCTGTGGTACATTTGCGGAATGGTTCGTATGGTCTTATTGAAATAAAATTGGGTGGGGAAAAGTTGATTGAGGATGGTGCAAAAACCTTAATGGCACTTTCAAATATCATAGATACCTCCCGAATGAAAGCCCCTGCTTTTTGTATGGTGTTGACAGGTGTTGGCGATTTTGCCTATAAACGAACAGATGGAGTGTATGTTGTGCCGATTGGATGCTTGAAAAATTAATTATAAAATTCAGAGTTAAACTATTGATTAGACCAACATCTGAATTTGTAGGCTTATTAGCGGAATTAAATTCAGCAAATGTTAAAAACAATAAATCACACTTGGTTTATTGAATAATCACTAATTTTATCAACGATAGAAAAAAATAACTTCATATGTCATTAAAGCCAATTATCTTAAAAGGGGAGCAAAAAAGAGTTTTATTTTTGCCAGCAACTGATCCTATTCAAATTAAAGGAGTTGCAGGTAGTGGGAAAACAACTGTCGCATTGTATCGAGCAAAACATTTACTCGATACTTATGCGAATCTGTTTAATGAAGCAAAGGTTGCTATTTTTACATATAATAAAACTTTGGTAAAATATATTAATGCCATTGCTCCACAAATATCGGGAGGCTATCGACCAGATACAAATGAGATAAAACCGACTAAACCTAAGGGGCTGAATGTTTATATAACAAGTTTCCATAAATGGGCATATCATTTTATAGAACAAAATGGGATTCCTCTACATGATATTGTTGATAATAAACGAATATACAAGACAATTTCGGGAAATTTTCAGTTAGGTGTCATATCTAGGATTAAAGCAAAATATTCTTCTTATGCCATTTCTAATAAACCTGTTGAGTTTTTCTGTGAAGAAATTTCTTGGATAAAAGGGAAGGCATTTCAATCAAAAGAAGAATATTTCGATGCAAAAAGAACTGGTAGAGGAACTAGCGATAGAGTTACAAAGTCAGACAAAGAAATAATTTGGAGCATCTTTGCAGACTATAATAATCAGCTTAAGACAAACGGACAAGTGGACTTTGATGACTATGCCTTACTCTGTTTGAGAATATTGGATTCAAAGCCTAATTTAGAGAAGCCTTTCTCCCATATTATTATTGATGAAGCACAAGATTTGAGTAAAGCTCAAATTCTTGTTATTTCACGACTTGTATCTGATGAGACAAAAAGTATTTCTGTAATTGCTGATGCTGCACAGAGAATTTATAAAAGTGGTTTTACATGGAGTGAAGTTGGTCTCAATGTACGAGGTGGAAGAACAATAGAACTCAAAAAGAATTATCGCAATACTGTGCAAATAGTTAAAGCTGCTCTCTCTCTTTTGGAAAAGGAAAATGATAAAAGCGATTTTACAACTGTTGAAACTGCAAGGAGTGGAGATGAAAAACCAATAGTCGGATATTTTGAGAATAAGAATGAGCAAAATTTATATTTATTAAAATCATTAAATCAATTAAAGGCAAATAATAATATTAGCTCAACAGTCGTGCTTCATCGAAGTCGAAGCGGCCTAAATGAAATTCAGTCATTTTTAGAGGGAAATGGATATGACACACAAATATTATTAGACTCGGGAGAAATCGATTTTGAAAGAGAATCTATTAAAATCTGTACACTATCATCTGTGAAAGGGCTTGAGTTTGACAATGTTTTTATTATAGATCTGAATGATGATATACTTCCTTATCCTCCAGGATTCAATGGAGAAGATGATGAATTACATATTTCTACAGAAAGACGTTTGTTGTACACTTCAATGACAAGAGCTAGGGAGCGATTATATCTTTTATCAAGTGGGGAGCCCTCTAGATATTTGACTGAAATAGATGAAAATTTGCTTGTAAAAGCCGACAATTAAATAAAGTATAATATTCATATTTTGTGATTATGCAATTAAAATTAGACCATACTGCATTTGAAAAAGAAATAGAAGAGAGAGGAATTGAATATTTGATACATTTCACTCCAACCATAAATCTTATGGGTATTTTTGAACAAGGTAAATTACTTTCTAGAGCATTGCTTGAAGAATTCGATGTTGCTCAAACTGATATTCGTGACTATGTTGAGTTTACTGATGATATAAGATTTGATGATAAGAATTACATCAATCTCTCAATACAGCACCCTAATTCGTTTTTGTTTAATCGCTTTAGAGAAAAAACTGCAAATGAAAGCCATATTTATTGGTGTGTTCTGAAAATAGACAAGAAATATATTTATCACCAAGATACTTTATTTTCAGTAACAAATGCTGCAAATAGTTATAATAAAAGGAATGTGGGAGTAACAGGTGATATTGATAAATTTCGAATGATGTTTACACCATCTTTGACTGTCGTAACATCTTATAATTCAAGAGTAATTTCACGGGGAAATTTGAAATCTAAATATCCTACGGATGAGCAAGCTGAGGTTTTAGTAAAAAATGAAATACCTGTATCTGATATTTTACAAGTTTGTTTTAAAGATGCCAATGATTTAGCAGCAGGAAAAGCTGCATTAAGTGGTTATAATACCGATAATTTTGTAGTAGATACTTCACTGTTCATTAATTCAAGAATATAATATGAAACCTGAAACAAAATATAAAGGGAGCATTAAATTGTCGGCTATTGGAGATGCTTTGGGGTGGATGACTGAGTTTGAAACAAATACGCAATCGCTAAAAGAAAAATTTGGCAGTGCTCGAATTGAAGAGTTTCATACTTGGGGAAAAAAAGTTGGTGGTAGATTTTATGGTTATGTAGATATTATCGAAGCCGGATCTTATTCAGACGATACGCAATTACTTCTTTCTGTTGCACGAAGTATAAAAAAAAACGGAGAGGTCGATCATAACTATTTTGCAAAAGTTGAACTTGCAAATTGGTTAACTTATGCGAGAGGTGGAGGTCGAACTGTAAAGATTGCTGCTGAAAAGATTCAAAGGAAATCAGTTGCATGGTTCAGTAATTTTTATACATATAAAACGAATGGTGGAATTCTAGATTATAGGCAAAGTGGTGCAAATGGTGCTGCAATGAGGATTTTACCTATTGCGTTAGCTAATCTTGGAAATGTCGAAAAAATTAAAGAGGAGATTTTCTGTAATAGTATAATAACCCACGGACATCCAAGAGCGATTTTGGGTGCAATGTTATATGGTTATGCTATTGACCAAATTATAGTTTTTAGACCAGAAGATTTTAATTGGGAAAATTATATTATTCGAATAGGATTAGATTTTCTTCAAAAATTTGACCTTGCATTTACCAATAGATATGAAATAAAAGAATGGATTAAAGAGTGGAATAAATTAAGTGATATAACGTTTGAGCGTCTTTATTCTGAAATAGTAGTAGAAACACAGAATTATCTGAGATTTGCATTTCAAAGCATCAAACAAAATCTATCTGTAAAAGAAACATTGACGAAATTAGGGTGTTTTAACCAAGCTACAAAAGGTTCTGGGACTTCAACTGTTATTGCAGGAATTTATTTAGCTGCAAAATTCCACGATAAACCACTAAATGCAATTATAGAAGCTGTCAATGCTTTGGGAGCTGATACTGATAGTATTGCAGCTTTCACAGGTGGACTTATAGGCGCACTGCATGGCGATAGTATAATCCCTAATAAATGGAAGGCTGTCCAAGATAATGACTATTTAGACAAAATTGCAGAACAGCTTTTATCTATTTCTGAAGATAGATTTGTAAGTGTTCCATTTATATCAGATGCTAATTTACAATCGTTGAATAACATACATAACGATGATTTTTCTTTGAATACAGAAGTAGAATTCATTCCATTAGGTAGAGGAAAAATCACTTTTATAGACAAACAACCTACTCTAACAAAGGGTAAATATAATCTGATACTTGGGGTTCATTTTGACAACGGTCAAAGTATTGTGGTATCACAGCTATTTGATACATTAGAGAATATAGATAACAATGTACACAAAAACAATGATGTTGAAGTGTTGCTTCAAATTGCAGAAAGTAAGCTCCGCCCTAAAGCATTTGAGAAACTAAATGAATATGTTAACAGGCAAAAGAAAATATCAAAAGAGCAGCTTGATATTATGATGACGATTCTAATAAATGAAAAATAGGGTTGCAGCGAAAAGAAAAATACGAGCTTTACTTTATTCCCGTCTTATATATACGCTCATTAAAGTAAAGTCAAACAAAGGGTAGAAAAAGAAATGGCTGCGCCAAGACTCATTGGCTCCAGCCATTTTCTTCTATGGAACACATGCATTGCCAATTTCTATATGTGTGCCTGTAATTCGTTCTAATTCACGTTTGTATCTTGTAATCCGTTTTTCGAGTAATACTTTCTCGTCTATACCTACTCTTTC
>NZ_JAMOKM010000032.1:0-31909 GCF_023656665.1 Parabacteroides sp. B2-S-102
TCTTCCCATTCCGAACAGAGAAGTTAAGCCTCGTCACGCCGATGGTACTGCGTAACAGTGGAAGAGTAGGTAGCCGCCGTCTTAGGTGAAAGGAGTCAGTCGAAAGATTGGCTCCTTTTTTTGTTATATGGCACTAGCCGTTGTAGAGACGTGGTGTGCCTCGCTCACTACAGACTGATAGTATTGTTACTATTGCTAGGGGATGAGACGCAGCACGCTGCGTCTTTACAACTGGGTGAGATTTCATTGTTTGCTGAATCGGGAACAATAAAGTTCGTATCTTGCCGTTATATTAAGAATTCACCGAATGATTCTGATTTATGAGCAGCATATATGATTCTCGTCAAAGATGGAAATTAGGCTTTATTTTTGCCGCAGTATTGATCGCTATGGCTTCTGTGGTAGTATCGGATCTCTTGATTAAAGATCTGGCCCGAGAAGAGCGTCAGAAGATCGAGGTTTGGAGTGAGGCAACCCGGGTCATGACCAGTGAGAATCCAAGCCTTAATATGAATCTTATCCTAAAAATCATCCAAGGGAATACTTCTATTCCTGTTATATTATGCAGTGAGACGGATAGCGTGGTTTCTTATAATAATATAGAGATTCCGGAAAAGAATGTAGCGCAGTTCATGACGAATAAGGTTAAGGAACTGAGAACCAAAAATCCTCCGATCGTAATTGACATGGAGGATGGTACTTACCAATATTTATATTACGATGATTCGATTATCTTAAAGCGACTGCTTGTTTATCCCTATGCGCAATTATCAGTTGTATTTGTTTTTATATTAATCGCTTTTTTAGCCTTGGCTAGTACAAAGAAGGCAGAACAGAATAAAGTGTGGGTGGGGTTATCGAAAGAGACGGCTCACCAATTAGGAACGCCTATATCCTCGCTAATCGCTTGGGTTGAATATTTGCGAACGAAAGATATAGATCCTTCTCTATTGACAGAGATGGATAAGGATGTGAAACGCTTACAAACGATAGCGGAGCGTTTCTCTAAAATCGGTTCAGATCCAGATCCGGTTCCGACAAATATCGTGGAATCCATCCGTGCGGCTTTGGGATACATGGAGACCCGTATTTCCTCGAAGGTGAAAATCAATACGTATTTACCGGAGCGGCCGATATTGGTCTTAATGAATGATTCCCTGTTCGCTTGGGTAATCGAGAACCTGACGAAAAATGCGGTGGACGCCATGGAGGGGCAGGGTGAGATTTCGCTAAAAGTAGAGGAAAGAGAGAAGGTCGTGCTGATCGATTTGGCTGATACCGGAAAAGGTATCCCGAAATCAAAATTCAAGACGGTTTTCAATCCGGGGTATACGACCAAGAAACGTGGCTGGGGATTAGGCTTGTCCTTGGTAAAGCGCATTATCGAGTCCTTCCAAGGAGGAAAGATTTTCGTGAAGAGTTCGGAGCTAGGGAAAGGGACGACTTTTCGTATAAAATTGAAGAAATATAAGGGTTAAATCGTATTATAGGAAAAAATAAGCATAAAGGTATTGTTTTTGTATTTAGTTTTTTCGTACCTTTGCAAGGTTTTTACACTAAAAGGCTTTGGGGAAATTTAAATTATATAATGTAGATTTGAAAAATCTCTCTCCGGGAGTACACGAATTCGAGTATCTTTTGGAGAACAAGTTTTTTGTGGACATTGACGGAACCGAGGTCCAGAAGGGCAAAGTGAAGGTTCATCTTACCGTAAAACGGTCGTCAATGATGTTTGAGATGAACTTTCAGATAGAAGGGGTTGTTGTTGTTCCATGCGATAGATGCTTGGACGATATGGAAATTCCTATTGATACCCACAATCGTCTGGTGGTAAAATTCGGCAAGGAATATGCCGAGGAAAGTGATGAGGTTGTCGTGATACCGGAAGAGGAGGGCGCTATTAATTTGGCGTGGTTCCTGTATGAGTTTATCGCTTTGGCGGTTCCCATGAAGCATGTACATGCGCCGGGTAAATGTAATAAGGCAATGTCGTCTAAATTGAAGAAACATACCGCCAGAAGTTCGGATGAGACCGAAGACGATTTTGAGGATGACATGGGAGGTGATGATTTGGCGTTGGAAGATGACGGAAACGCTAGTCCTGCCGATCCTCGTTGGGATGCTCTGAAAGGTTTGCTAGAGAATGATAACAATTAAATAAATAAAACAATGGCACATCCTAAAAGAAGACAAGGTAAGACAAGAACAGCCAAGAGAAGAACTCATGACAAGGCTGTAGCTCCAACAATGGCAATTTGCCCGAACTGTGGCGCATGGCACATCTATCACACAGTATGTGGTGAGTGCGGTTATTACAGAGGTAAATTAGCGATTGAAAAAGAAGCTGCTGTGTAAGTTTGTCAACTTATATGGTTTGATGAACAAAAGAAATAGCCCTAAAAGTTTTTTTAGGGCTTTTTTTTACTTGGGATAAGTAGTCCTTTTATTTTTAAAGTTATGGATAAGATAAATGCGGTTATCACAGGAGTGGGTGGATACGTTCCTGAAGATGTATTGACGAATGAGGATATTTCCAAGATGGTCGATACGACGGATGAGTGGATCATGACTCGTGTGGGTATTAAGGAGCGCAGGATATTGAAAGGGGAGGGCGTAGGACTCTCTTACATGGGTATACGGGCCGTGAAGCAATTGCTCGAGAAAACGAACCTGAATCCGGAAGAAGTAGAGGTTGTCTTGACCGCTACGACTACCCCGGATCATCATTTCCCGACAACTTCTTCTATCATCGCTTATCATACAGGTTGTAAGAATGCGATGACTTTTGATATGCAAGGTGCGTGCGCAGGCTTCTTGTATGCTTTGGAGACGGGCGCTAATTATATTCGCTCGGGGCGTTATAAGAAGGTGGTTGTCGTATCGGGTGATAAGATGACATCTATTACAGATTATCAAGATCGTTCTACTTGTCCTTTGTTCGGGGATGCTTGCGGAGCGGTCTTGCTGGAGCCAACTACCGAGGAGTTCGGTGTCTTGGATACTATTTTACGGACAGACGGCGTAGGCTATCCGCATCTGATCATGAAATCGGGCGGCTCGGCTTATCCTCCTTCTCACGAGACGGTGGATAACCGTGAGCATTTCGTTTATCAAGATGGACGTGTGGTGTTCAAGTACGCGGTTTCTTATATGGCGGACGTGGCCGCTGAGATTGCGGAGAAGAATGGCTTGACGCATGATGATATCGCGTGGATCGTTCCTCATCAAGCGAACTTGCGGATTATCGACGCTACGGCGAAACGCTTGGGCGTAGATATGGATAAGGTGATGATCAATATCCAGAAATACGGCAACACAAGCGCCGGTACGATTCCTATTTGTCTATGGGAATGGGAGAATCAATTGAAAAAAGGAGATAACCTGATCCTCGCCGCTTTTGGAGCGGGCTTTACGTGGGGAGCGGTTTATCTGAAATGGGGGTATGATGGAAAAAAAGCATAAATCGGGTTTTGTCAATATCGTTGGAAACCCAAACGTAGGTAAGTCTACGTTGATGAATCGTTTGGTCGGGGAGCGGATCTCTATTATCACCTCGAAGGCGCAAACGACAAGGCATCGTATTATGGGTATCGTGAATACCGACGATATGCAAATCGTGTATTCTGACACGCCGGGAGTCTTGCGGCCGAATTATAAGTTGCAGGAATCCATGCTTAATTTCTCTCAATCCGCCTTAGGCGACGCCGACGTGCTGTTGTACGTGACGGATGTTGTCGAGACGATTGATAAAAATAATGAGTTCCTAGCACGGGTACAGAGCATAGAGTGTCCGGTTCTCTTGTTGATCAATAAGATCGACCAGACCAATCAGCCGGAGCTGGAGAAGCTCGTGGCCCAGTGGAAGGAATTGCTTCCGAAGGCCGAGATCATCCCGATCTCTGCGCTTTCGAATTTCAATATAGATTACGTGAAGCGTCGGGTGGAGGAGTTGATGCCTGATTCCCCGCCTTATTTCGAGAAAGACGCCTTGACCGATAAACCGGCCCGTTTCTTCGTGACAGAGATCATTCGTGAGAAAATCTTGTTATATTATCAGAAGGAAATACCTTATGCGGTAGAAGTGGTCGTCGAGTTGTTCAAGGAAGATGATGAGCTGATCCATATCAAGGCGCTGATCATCGTGGAGCGTGATACCCAGAAAGGGATCATCATCGGGCATCAAGGGCAAGCATTGAAGAAAGTAGGTGCTATGGCCCGGAAGGATATCGAACGTTTCTTCGGAAAGAAGGTGTTTTTGGAAATGTTTGTCAAAGTGGAAAAAGACTGGCGTAACCGTGACAACATATTGAAGAACTTCGGTTATCAGCTGGACTAATAATAGCATACGAAAGGAGAATTTATGGGAAATATAGTAGCGATAGTGGGGAGACCCAATGTAGGTAAGTCAACCCTTTTCAACCGGTTGACGGGTACCCGTCAGGCGATCGTGAACGAGGAGGCTGGTACTACCCGCGACCGTCAGTACGGCAAGGTGGAGTGGACCGGCAAGGAGTTTTCGCTGATTGACACAGGCGGATGGGTGGTTAACTCGGAGGATGTTTTCGAGGAGGAGATCAACAAGCAGGTAAAAGTGGCTATCGAGGAGGCGGACGTGATCTTGTTCGTCGTCGATGTATTGAATGGCATCACGGATCTGGACATGGAGGTGGCGCAGATCTTGCGTCGTTGCAAGCGGCCGGTGATCGTGGTGGCGAACAAGGCGGATAATTATGATCTGCATCCGGCCTCGGCGGAGTTTTACTCGTTTGGCTTGGGAGATCCTTTCTGCATCTCGGCCATCAATGGTTCTTATACCGGGGATTTGCTGGATAAGATCGTGGCGACGTTGCCCGAGGAGAAGGTGGAGATACTGGAGGAGGAGTTGCCCCGTATCGCGATTATAGGACGCCCGAACGCAGGAAAATCTTCTCTTATCAATGCTTTTATTGGCGAGGATCGTCATATCGTTACCGATATCGCAGGCACGACCCGTGATTCCATCTACACGAAATATAATAAATTCGGCTTGAACTTCTATTTGGTGGATACGGCGGGTATCCGTAAGAAGGGGAAGGTGAATGAGGACTTGGAGTATTACTCGGTGATCCGTTCGATCCGCGCCATCGAGAACTCGGATGTCTGCGTGCTGATGTTGGACGCTACGAGGGGTATCGAGAGCCAGGATATGAATATCTTCTCGCTGGTGCAGAAGAATAAGAAGGGATTGGTGGTTTGTGTGAATAAGTGGGACTTGATCGAAGATAAGAGCCAGAAGGTGATCGACTCGTACACGACCGCTATCCGCGAGCGTCTGGCTCCGTTTACCGACTTCCCGATCTTGTTTATCTCCGCTCTGACGAAACAACGTATCCTGAAGGTGCTGGAGACCGCCAAGGAGGTTTACGAGAATCGCTCCAAGCGTGTCCCTACGGCCAAGCTGAACGAGGTGATGCTCCCGATCATCGAGAATTATCCTCCCCCAGCATGGAAGGGTAAGTATATCAAGATCAAATATATCACCCAGCTCCCGGCGGGCAGCGTGCCTTCTTTCGTGTTCTTCTGTAACTTGCCGCAATGGATCAAGGACCCGTACAAACGTTTCCTTGAGAACAAGATACGCGAGAACTGGGATTTTACCGGTACGCCGATTAATATATTTATCCGGGAAAAGTAAATACATAGTTACATATATGAGAGACGCTTGGCCATCCTTCGTGGAGGTCAGGCGTTTTTTATGCTGTGTATTTGGATTAATTGTGTATATTTGGGGCATTATCGAATTAAAAACAAAATAACTATGACGAAAGTGAAAGACATCTTTTCCAAAGCAGGGAGAAACCGTTGTCCCGCACGTTTTTCCGGTTCGGATAAATGGAACCCGAACCGTCCCGCTCAATTTACCCAAGAGGAGTTTTTGGAGTATATCCATGAGATAGAGAAAGGGCCGTTTACGCCGTTGGATATAGCGAATCGTGAGTTTGAGGAATGGAAGGTGGAGTTCCTGAGAAACCAAAAGCCGGATGTACCGAAACATTATCTTGGATTCTCATTTGATCGTTTATCGGATCACTGATTGCCGGATAGAGGTGCTGGACATTATCCATGCCGCTTCCAGCATGAACCGTATCAAGCATACGAGAAGGATAAAGATAGAATAAAGCGAATGGCCGTCTTTCCTTATGGGGGAGGCGGCCATTTATCTTAGAATAGGTCTGAATGCGTTCCGGTATCGGTGAAAAGCAAGATTAGCTCCGTGTCGTCTTGGCTCCATATCAGCAGCCAATCTCCTTGGATATGGCATTCCCACAATCTAGGATTTGTTTCATCAAATCCTTTGTGCTTTCCGCATGATAAATCCTTCCTGCCTTCACGTCCTCCAAGGCCTCGTCCAATCCGGATTTCTTCTGTGCCTTCACCTTGCCTTCCAGCGAAGTGATGAATTTCTTCAAGATGTCGGCGTATTTCTCGGGGATGGTTACCTCGAATGTCTTTAATGATGTCGTTGTCTCCATATCGCTCTGTTTTAGGAATTTCCTTCGCGAATATACGGAATAAAAAGAGAAGGGGAGTTGTTTGCCTTCTCTTTTTATTTCCCGCTTCCGCGTCGGGGGGAGGGACGTGACGGTTAGATCTCGTCCGGGCTCTCGGAGTCTCCGCCGGGTGTAGGCTCGGGAGCGGGCGCCGGTTTCTTGGCGGAGGCCATGCGCTGGTTGTAGGCGGTAGTAGTCTCGGCAATCAGCTGGTTGAGGGCGGCGATGAAGGCGGTCGCTTTCTCGGACGGCTTCGCTACGCTATAGGACTGGGCCAGCAGGGTGAGATCGTCATAATACACGTCGATCCGCTTGCGCAGGTTGGTGCCGCTTTCCTTTTTGGAGGTAGTCCGGGTTTGGACGTGTTGCTGCGACAATTGGTCGTAGGCGTTATTCTCTTTCTCCAGCTCGGCGAGGTAAGCGTCGAGGCCGAGCGTGGTGACGTACGGCTTGTTCTCGTCCTTGCGCAAATCCAGCAAGAGGCCCTTTATCTTGGCGGTCTCCTGCGCCATGGGGAGGCGGGCGATGCCGTTATAGGGCTTGATGACCTTGTATAGGTACTTGCCCGCGTCACGCTCGGCCTCCAACGGGAGGGTACCGGCCCGTGAGATGCGGGTGATGATATAGATGGCGAGGTTGTCGCGGTTGGTATCGTGCAAGGCCATTTGCTCGGTCTCCTGCGAGGTGCGGCTCTCGTCCACCACGTCGGCCATGGCGAGGAGATCTGCCTCGTAGGTATCGAGGAATTCTTTGGTGAGGCCCAGCTCGGGGATGCCGTCGCTGCCGGTCAGCAGGGAGATCTCGTCGGGGGACTCGGAATCGCCGCCACCGCTGTTTCCGTTGGCTAGGTCGAGGACGTGGTTCATGAAGGAGAGGTACTCGGCGTTGTTGAAAAGAGAGAGCGGAAGTGTCTTGATTTTTGTGTAAGTACTCATGGTAAATTTGATTTAGAGTTTAAAAACTTCTCTAAGTTAGGGATATTTGCTGAATAAGGGCTTCTTAGGTCTAAAAAATGGGGATTGAATGGCGCGAATAATCATCTTAGGCCTAAGAAATGGCTTTTCAAGGGTGAAAATAGGCTTTTTAGGCCTAAGAAATGGTTTCGCGGCCTTGAAAGTCCCTTCCTATGCCAAGGAAATCACTTTTCACGGTTGAAAAACTATCTTTTAGCCCTAAGAAGTCATTTTTCACCCTTCGAGGGCATTTCTTAGGGCTAAGAGACATTAAGAATCTGATTGTTTTGCGAATGTTTTAAAAAAACACGATCTTCGCGACGTATTGGAAAAATAACGTAGAAGCGTTTCGATATTATCTTGTACTGAAATCTGGAAAATTTCTACTCTTCAAGATAATGAGAATGTAGCTCCTGCGCTTGTGTTTGTTATATACTAACCCAATGGGTGAATTATATACAATCATAAAGCGTGGGACTATCGTCTTATTATTGAAGAGTGGGCATTCCAGAGCCTCAGTACAGTGATAAGCGATGGTTCCCACGCTTCTTTTATTTGTTAACCCCAGCTTAGGGAGCAAGATGGGCAATTTAATTTATTATGTATGTCTATATCACGAAATCTAATGCGAGTAAAATAATAAGGAATCTAAATCTGAGTAAAATAGAGATTGAGGGAAATCTCTATAAAGAAGAGAAAAATAGGATTCTCAAAGCGATGTTTAGCAAATATGAACAACATGAATTGTTAGCATTCAAAAAGTTGATGGAGAACCCAGAAGAATTTATGAATGAAATATATGAAAAACTTCCAATAAAAGAGGATACGTTTTGGTGGGTATATGAGGAGCATAATCCTCCTGCTTATCATTTTGATTTAGCTTGTCCTCGTTTGAAATCTGATTTTAAAAATTATAAGATTCCGACCTCGATACGTTTTAGGAATATTTTTTTTGATGGAAATAAAGAATTTCTAGTAATGAAGAAGTTGAATACGGAAGAAAAAGAGATATTGGAGAAGAATGTTGACGAATACAGGAATTGGTGGAGGTCTGAAGGTGAGATCTTATATGAAAAAGACAAGGACATTTTTCTTATGCGTGTAAATAATCGTTTTCCTGGAGCTATGATTCGAAGCATAACAGAGTTTGATGCTAAGAATTCTGGTGTAGAAACAATTTGTAGCAATAATCCAATGGATATAGAGGCTAAAATAGATCAATTGATAAGAGAATCTGGTCAATATTATCATAAAAGTGATAAGAACAGATCTATACTTTCTAATTATTCTAAGAGGAATCCGTATACAACAAAGCCTTTCTCTTCTAATAATACAGGTTACAAAGATGACGAAATAAGAGAACTATTAAAGGAGTATAATAAACTTTTTAAATTCCCGTTAAAATACTATTTAAAGGAATATTATCGGATAAAAAATAATCCGGATCTAAAAATGGAAGATTCATTGCTTGAACAATTAGGGTTTAGATCTTGTGGTTGTTGTTATAAGAATGAAATCAATAGAATTCAATCTGAAATTGATGAATCTAATATGGATCAAATAGACTTGAGAGGTGTTGGTGTGCCAGTAGAGGATGATTTTGTAGATGATATAGATTCTTGGAGTGATATGGAAATGGAGATAATGTTAGAAGCTGATGAATATAATGATATGGTGTATTGGGAAAATGTGATTAGAGAAGAGAGTCTATAATCTTAACCGTCAGTACAAGAAAACGAACCTGTTTTAACACTATGAGAGATCTTTGGGGAGCGGTACAAACCGGGGATATGCTTGTTCGATTCTAACAATATCTTAAACCTCCTCTTTGGGAACGCTTCATTTCTCAAAAGGGAGGTTTATAGCAAATACAGGCCTTGTCTTAAGCCTCCACCCCATTCCTATACAAGTAATCCGGAGCGAAATCTGCCCCATTGTTCCATTCCAGTGTCCAGTGGGTGAGCCCGAACTGGACGAAATTCCGGAGGTCTTTCAATGGCTCGAAAAGTTTCCCTTTCAGTAAAGGGAGGAAGTTCACTAATTTCACCTTACCGTTGCTAAATTCCAATCGCATGGTATAGTCCTTGACATATTCCACGCCAGTGACGCGTATTAAATCTATATCTTCAGTCATAACTTTTTCTCTTTTAAATGGGTCTTAGGGGATTTTCATCACGAATATATGGAATAAAAAAGATAAGGGTACGAGTTCGCCTCTCTTTTTTGTCTTTCTTTCATCCACATTTCCTTGAAACCCTTGGAATCCCCATTTATAATCGTACCTTTATGTCTCTTTACCTTAAAAATTAAAAATAATCATGTTTACGCCATCAATGACAAACGAGGAAATAGAGGCAGTGGCCTATAAGGACTTTCTGGAGATCCGGGGAAGAGTGGAAATCGCGAAGGATAAATTCGTACAAAGGGTGAGATGCACGCCCCCGGGATTTTGGGCCTTGCATTCCTTGCAGGAGACACATACCCTTCAAACCCGCTCCAAGAATACATGGACTGTATATTTCTATTATTTGTACACGACACCGGCCGGTGCCGTGAAAGTCTCATCTATGATCTACACCTCCCTGCCGGGAGATGAAGGCACGGATTACCTGTTTATGAATAATCTCGACCGCTTCCGGCTGGAGAGGGTGAGCTCGCGTTTCTCGCGACAATACGAGGAACGCTATATCGGCCCGAACCAGATCCAACTGAACGGCCTTCTGCCCGCTATCTATTTCATGAGGACTGCTGGCGACCGGAAGATCGTTCCCTACACTCCCGATACATGGACCGAGGAGGAGAAAAAGGACAAATATCTCTTCGTGTCGGAGCAAGGGACCATGGAGGCGAAGCTGGAGGGGCGTGTGGAGACCTACCTTACTTTCTTAGAGCCGGAACAGCCGGGTGATTAATAAGTAGAGGGCGAGGTTGATACCCCGCCCTCCCGATAACTAGGTAGATACCTCCGGGCTTATCTTTTCAGAAGATCGATCCTCTCGCCGGGCAACAGTACCGCATGAACCTTCTCCGTTACCCGCCCCTTCACGTTGAAGGAATCCCTTAGGCGGATGTCGGCGGCGGAGGAACCGATCTGCGCCTCATATTTACCGGACTCTACGACCCAATGACTGGCGCTCTCGTCGAAGGAGGCCAGATCCGTATCTTTCACCTTGAAGATGATCTCACGGCTCTCGCCCGGCTGGAGGAGTTGGGTCTTGGCGAAACCTCTCAACTCTTTCGCCGGTTTATCCATGCTCTTGCCGGGGGCGGAGATATATAGCTGGACCACTTCCTTCCCGGCTACCGGGCCATTGTTCGTGATCGTGCAACTGATGCTGTAGTCCGTATCACCCATGAACACTTTCAAGCTCGAATAATTGAAAGTCGTATACGACTGTCCGTAGCCAAACGGATAGGAGACGGGCACGCCGAACGTATCGAAGTAACGGTAGCCCACGTAGATACCCTCCTCGTAGTTGGTATAGTCAATATTCTTACGATCCGTATGCTCCGGGCCTCCTCCCATGAAACCGGCTAACATTTCTTTCAGGTCGATACCCGAAGCGTCCGGGAAATTCTTCGTGGAGGCTACGTCGGCGATGCTCACGGGGAAAGTCATCGGGAGCTTACCGGAAGGATTCACCTTTCCGGACAGGATATCGGCTACCGTGTTACCTCCTTCCTGCCCGGCTTGCCAAGCCAATAGGATGGCGTCCGGTTCCGATTTCCAGCTGGCGGTCTCGATCACGCCCCCGATATTCAAGATTACGACCACCTTCTTCCCTTCCTTATGGAAAGCGTCGGAAACCGATTGGATCAACGCTCGCTCATTCTCCGTCAGGTTGAAATCTCCCTCGATCTTCCGGTCTTGGAACTCTCCCGAGCTACGGCCTATCGTAACGAAGGCGATATCCGCCTCTTTCGCCTTAACGGCCAGCCCAGCGGCATCCGGTACGAACTCCGGGATACGAGGGTGGTTGAAGAAAGCGGCGGCGGGGCTCGTGTCTTTCGGCTGTTTCGCCTTTTCCTCGGTACTGTATTTCTCGTATAAGGCTTTCACTTCGGCGTCCATGGTATAACCGGCGTTCTCCAGACCTTCCACGAGGGATACGGTATAAGCCTCGTTCACGTCGCCACTGCCGGTGCCTCCGGCGATAAAATCGTACGAGGTGGTACCGTAAGCCGCTATCTTCTTGATACCCGGGGCCAGCGGCAAGGCATTATTCGTATTCTTTAATAAAACCATACCTTCGGAAGCGGACGCACGGGTTACCTCGGCGTGAGCTTTCAGGTCCGGTTTGTCGGAATAGGCGTATTGGGCAAAGCGGGGGGATTGAAGGATCAGTCGTAATACACGGGTTACGTCCGTATCCACGTCGTCGATAGAGAGAGAACCGTCCTCAAGCGCTTTTAGGAGGGCCTCTTTCTGGTCCGGCCGGCCGGGCATCAGCAGATCGTTTCCGGCGTGGATCTGGGCGGGGGCGTTCTTGCCGCCAAACCAGTCGGTCATGACAAGGCCGCTAAAACCCCATTCGTCACGGAGGATGGTCGTTAGCAAATCACGGCTTTCGGAGGCATATTCACCATTTATCTTATTGTAGGAAGACATGACCGTCCACGGGCTTGCCTCTTTTACGACCATCTCGAAACCTCTTAGATAAATCTCCCGCAAGGCACGAGGGGTGAGGCGGGCATCCGTTCCCGTCCGGTTGGTCTCTTGATTATTGACGGCGAAATGCTTGATGGAGGTTCCCACGCCATTGCTTTGGATACCGTTTACCATCGCTGTCGCTATCCGGCCCGTCAAGTAGGGATCTTCGGAATAATACTCGAAGTTACGTCCGCAGAGAGGGCTTCGGTGGATATTCAGCGCGGGGGCCAAGAGTACGTCGCAACCGTATTCTTTCACCTCGTCGCCCATGGCGTTGCCTACGTTTTTGACCAATGCGGTGTTCCATGTGGAGGCTAGCAAGGTAGCGACCGGGAATGCCGTGCAATAATAGGTCGCCTCGTTCCCCTTGCGAGTCGGGGAGATACGTAATCCGGCGGGACCGTCGGCCACTACGATAGCGGGGATTCCCAGACGTTCGATCGGGAAGGTCGTTCCGGCGGCTCCCGGCACTAGATTTTGCGTGCTGCCGACTACGGCTGATTGGCCGCCGAACCCGGGCATTCCGGTTCCGACTAACAGGGATACTTTCTCTTCGGCAGTCATGGCGGCTACGATTTTCTCGATAGGATCTTTACCCAATTGCGGCAAGGTTTGGGAGTGCCCTACTTGCATGGCCATCGTAAGGCATGCGCCCATTAATAGTTTGTTCATATAGAATGGTTTTTGTGTTTTTCAGTGCCCCAAAAGTAGGCGAAGGAATCGAGGCGGACAAAGAAAAAGAAAGGTATCGGAGGTAAGGATTTCGTTTTTTGATGAATATCAAACATTGTAGGGGTTTGATGATATATTTAGGGGACGCCGACTGCGCAGTCGGCGTCCGGTACTATTTATAATGTATTCAGAAGTTTATGAATCTCATTAACCATCTGCGTAGCGGATTCTTGTGTCTCGGATAAACCTTCCGGAGTGATCTTGGCAACCGTCTTGTTCAACTTCTCGAGTTTGCCTTTAGCTCCTTTCGTTGTCAGCTCTTCCCGGAGGATGCGGATCTTCTCGCAATCTTGTATACCCTCGACCAAACGCTCGAAGCGGATGCTACTGCGTGGACCGGGATAAATACTGTATGTATCGCCTGCCGCCCAAGTGCGGAAACGCGAGTCACGCAGAGGATCGGCGGTCCAGCTATTAACTGCCCAACGTAGATAACCGTCGTAACCACCGGCTACGGCGTGCAAGACCGTCCATGCCGCTTCCGCCGGGTCGGAGAAGGTGAAGGTATTCGGGAACGCTTCCGCGCAACAGGTATAAACGGTACTGATCTGTCCCGCTTTATCACGGGCAGCCTTTACGTCTTCTGGGAATTTATGCCCATAGGGAATACTTAAATAGTATAAGTCCGATTGAATTTCCGGATGATAATTTCCGGCCAGCGTGATCTTGAACTCCGGATCGGCTTGCTTGATAACCTTGATCGCCTCACGCATCGCCTCCATCGGACGCTCGTCCATAGAGATAGCGGTTTTCTCGAACCAACCTTTCTCGCGAAGGTGGCGGGAGAAATCTTTTAGGAAAGTACCCCAATAGTCTGCGTAAGCGGCGTCACCCGGTTTAGTGTTGAGGAATTGTACACGATTTGTCGCCTCGTCGTAATAATCGAAAGATAAAGCCCAAGGGATCATGGTGTAGCAACTGATCATATCATCGATACCGATCTCGTTCATCATGAATTCCACCCATTTGTCGAAGACGGCGTAGTCATATACCCAAGTGCCGTCTATCTTCTTGATCCGGGTGATCATACTATCGAAATGATCCTCCGTCTGTCCGGCCCAAGGTTTGTGCATGATACTAGTGGTGATAGCGCATTGTCCGGCGTTCGCCAACATCTTCATGATCGGGCGCATAGCGTCGAAATGCTCTTTGCTCCAAAGAGGAACTTGGTAGTAACGGGCCACGGAATACGGGTTCTGCCATAAGTCCAGATGGAAAGCCCAGTCCTTCGGGGCGGGAAGTGTGCGATTCAATACGTCCACTTCTATTTGTAATTCCATGGGGGAGGCATTTTTTCCCGTGACGGTCAATGTCCCTTTATATTTATCGGCTTTCGCGGATTGAGGTACCCAGATATTCATCCAGATCGGCTGGGTGGTGCGTGCCTTGATATCACGGATCTTTACGATATCCAATACATCGGCTACGACGGAGGAATCCCATTCCGCCTTATTCTCTCGGTGGCCGCAACCGCCTTTACGGTCTTTATTCAACTCATCGGTCATGACGTAACGGACAAAGTTCGTCGTGATAGCGGAGGATGGGATGATGGAAGAGCCGCTCTTCAAGTCACTCACGGTGATAGAGGCATCCTCGAGTCCCGCCTTGGTCCATAACACGGCTTGCGCATTTACCCGTTCCCCTTTCCATGCTTTCGTCTGCCAGCGATTGCTTTTCTTGACATCGGGGATGCTGAGTTTCGGATATCGTATATCGGTCGTGCCCCAGCTTAATTGGGTTGGGGCCGATAACTTGTCCCAGATCTCGTCGCTGTCATGCGGTTTCGTGTCGGTCAATTCCGTATAGTCGCCTAGCGGATATTTCTCGGATTGCTGGGCTACGGTAAAAGAACTTAGTGCCAGAAAGGCACAAAGGATGAAAGTGTTTTTCATACGATTGCTTATTTTAGAATATTAACTAGGGCAAAGATAGGAATTAATTGTCACTTGTCAACTAACCTCTTGTAGTGGCATACGAGCAGATTCCCCTCATCATCGTATAAGTGCATCCCGTTGCCTTCGCAATAACGGAACATCTTACAATCTGCGCATTCCCCTTTTTTAGCCCACTGGCGGTTACGATACGGTTTAAACTCATTATTCCATATATCTATGAACTTATCCTTGTAGATATTCCCTTGGTGGAAGTTGGCCCGGATACTGGGACAGCCTGAGATCGCTCCGTCCGCCAAGACCGAGGCCGTATTGATGCCGGCGTTGCATTGGAAGATCGAATCGCGTACCTCCGCCTCATAATTCCCGAGGAAGCCCTCGCAGCCGTAGCTAACGTGTATCTTACCCTCTTTCCGGCAGAAGCGGATGAAGTTCATGACCCATGTGAACTGTTCGTTTGTCAGTTGCAAATCCGTCTCGGTCGCGGCACGTCCGACAGGGAAGATCGTAAAGATACGCCACCGTTTTACGCCCATCTCGATCAAGAAATCCTTGAAGAGCATCAAATCCTTGAAGTTGCGTTGGTTTACGCAAGTCACCACATCCCAGATGATCTCCTTTTCCTCGGCCAACATACAGATGGCATTCAGTGCCTTCTCGAAACTTTTAAGATTACGGCGAAGCCAGTTATGCGCTTCCTCGAAACCATCCAAGCTGATAGTTGCCGAGTGCAATCCGGAAGCCAAGAGCGAGTCGAGCCGTTCCCGGGTCATCAGATAACCATTGGAGACGATCCCCCAAGGATATCCCCTGCGATACAGCTCCAACCCGCATTTCTCGATATCCTTACGAACCAGCGCCTCGCCTCCGGTAAAGATGATGAGCACTTTGTTCGGCTCGACGTAAGGCGTGATATTGTCTATGACTTTCAGGAAGTCTTCGACAGGCATATCCGGGACAGAGGCCGAGACATGGCAATCGCTCCCGCAATGACGGCAGGATACATTACAACGAAGCGTACACTCCCAAAAGAGTGTACGCAATTCGTGTAGTTTTGCCCTGTTCTTCTTGATACTTCGAAAAAGCTCTAGGGCGATACGTTTTTTGATGTTTGGGCGTTTGTCCATATTTTATTCTTTTTTCTCTTTAAGTTTGATGTCGGGGATGTTAACCTCCGCTTTCCCATGGAACCAAGATTTACCTCCCTCAAATCCTTCGATCTTGACATCTATCGAATCCGTCTCGAATGATCCGTTTTCAGGCCCGTCAATATCTTTAGCGATAATGCGTACGATGCCCATTGGGGAATCCTCGAATTTTATATCGTAACTTCCGTCTTTTTGGGTTTGGGGCGATTTATACATCTCGCTTATATATGAGGAAAATAATACGTTATTATATATGCCTCCATAGTTGAGCTCTATTCCTTGGATGGGATCTCCGTTCATATTTGTAACTTTTCCTTTCAACTCGTATTCTGCGTAAGGGCTACCATACTCATCTGTAGCGCCACAGGAAGTAACGCTGAAGCCTAGTAGAGAAAGAAGCCCCGCTAAAATCCAGTTAAAACCTTTTAATATGGAATGATACACTGTTCCCATTTTCTAGTTTTTGCGTGTTAGTTGGAAGTTAATTTCTTTTGATCCTTTACCTATTAACATCCCTTTCCCTTGTAATAATTCAATTTCGGCGAAATTTACGATAATAGAATCAGTTTTGCAAGCGTTTGGGTCATTCCAATACGAAGATAATTTTGTGTAGATGGTATGTTCGATTGCCGTAGCCTTATCGTAGGTGAATTGATATCGTCCGGTCTCATCCGTGATAGCCGGAAAGCTGGAAAGCTGGAAAGGTCGTCCTCTTGAGTAGGGGTATATGCCGGTGAGGTTAAGATTGCGACTCCGGCCAGCGGATAACCTTGATCATCAGTTACTTTTCCGTAGATCGTGTATAATGCGTAAGGTTCCGTATGTGTATCTACATATTCCTTAAGTGTGATCTTGATTTCCTTTGAGGCGCTACCTTCGTACCATCTATCGCCTCCAGTAAGTTCCTCGCTGTCGAAGATTACTTGAGTCGTATCGGATGCGAATTGTCCTCCGTTCATTTCTTCATCTATGTCTTCCGTGATGAATCGGTATTTTAGGATTGGAAAATCAGTTTTCTTCCAATCAAACTCTCCGTTAGCGTCGGTCCTTACGGTATCGGTATGCAGCCATCCGTAAGGATAAATTCTTGCGTCATTTCGATTGATACGTATTTGGGCGTTAGGTATCGGATGATCGTTTGTATCCACGACTTTTCCTTTTATCTGAAAATTGGCGTAAGGAGTGCCATATTCACAAATTATGGGACCTTCTCCCTCGTCGTCAGTGCAGGAGAAACCTAAAAGCATTAATAAACTCGCCAATACGCAGTTGGCTTTTTTCAACAATTGCAAGTGCATCCTTTTCATGGTGTAAATTATTTTTATTTACGATTCTATTTATTTGATGAATGGGGCAGCAAAATAGTTGCATGCGAATGCGTAAGAAAATGTGATGACTTTTTGTATCTTTGCCACTTCAATGTAACAGATCAATTTATGAGAGATTTCATACGTATTTTAAAGCGTTTCGTTCCCCCTTACAAAAAGTATATGGTTCTGAACATCGTGTTCAATGTACTTTCCGCTATCTTGAACCTGTTTTCTTTCGCCTTGATTATCCCGATCCTTCAGATCTTGTTTAAGATGGATGAGGGAAATTATACCTTTATGGATTGGAATTTTAACGCAGGAAGCTGGGAGTCGTGGAAAGCCTTGCCGGAGTTGATCAAGAATAACTTTTTTTGGTATGTATCCGATCTGATAGAGGTACACGGAGGTTCGTTCGCCTTGATTATGTTGGGAATCTTCCTGATCGTGGCGACTTTCTTGAAAGTGGCGACCATGTATCTGGCCTTTTATACGATGATCCCGATTCGAACTGGAGTCGTTCGTGATATCCGTAATCAGATTAACAAGAAGATTACGCAGTTGCCGTTGAGCTTTTTCTCCGAGGAGCGAAAAGGAGATATTATCGCCCGTGTATCCGGAGACGTGAACGAGATTGAGACATCCATCATGAGTTCATTGGACATGTTATTCAAGAACCCGATCCTGATCGTGATCTATCTGGTGGGTATGATCGCTATCAGTTGGCAACTTACCGTGTTCGTCTTGATCCTGCTGCCGTTGGCGGGTTACGTAATGGGACAAGTCGGCAAGAAGTTGAAACGGAAGTCCTTGGAAGGACAGCAACAATGGGGATTCCTGATGAGCCAGATCGAGGAGACATTAGGCGGACTCCGTATTATCAAGGCCTTTAACGCCGAGAAGAAGATACAAGACCGCTTTGAGCGAAGCAATGATACCTTCCGTCGGTTGACAAACCGTATCTATCGCCGCCAACAAATGGCGCATCCGATGAGCGAGTTTTTGGGAACCGTTACGATCGCTATCGTACTTTGGTATGGAGGTACGCTGATCTTGAGTGCGAATAGCCCGATCGACGCTCCTACGTTTATTTATTATCTGGTTATTTTCTATAGCATTATCAATCCTGCGAAAGATCTAAGTAAGTCGGTTTATGCGATCCAGAAAGGTTTGGCCTCCATGGAGCGTGTCGATAAGATCTTGAAGGCGGAGACGGATATCCATGATCCGGAACATCCGAAGAAGATCGCCTTGAAAGAGAAAATCAGTTATAAAGATGTTTGGTTTAAATATCAGGAAGCTTGGGTCTTGAAAGGAATCAATCTGGATATCCGGAAAGGAACAACCGTGGCTTTGGTCGGTCAATCCGGTTCGGGCAAAAGTACCTTGGTGGATCTATTGCCTCGCTTTTATGATGTGAATAAAGGGAATATTCGTATTGATGATACGGATATCCGTGAGGCCACCCTTTTCGATCTTAGGGGATTGATGGGAAATGTCAATCAAGAGGCTATCTTGTTTAACGATACCTTCTTCAACAATATCGCTTTTGGAGTGGAAGGAGCTACGATGGAACAGGTGGAGGAAGCCGCCCGCATCGCTAACGCTCACGATTTTATCATAGCGAGTGAGAAAGGTTACGATACCAATATAGGTGACCGAGGTGGAAAACTGTCTGGTGGACAACGCCAGCGAATCAGTATCGCCCGTGCGATCTTGAAGAATCCCCCGATCTTGATCTTGGATGAGGCCACATCCGCCTTGGATACGGAATCCGAACGTTTGGTACAAGAAGCGTTGGAGAACTTGATGAAGAACCGTACGACCGTAGTGATCGCCCACCGTCTCTCTACGATCCGTAACGCAGATGAGATCTGTGTGATGCATGAGGGTGAGATCGTAGAACGGGGCAAACACGAGGAGTTGTTGGCTTTGGATGGCTATTATAAACGACTATGTGATATGCAAAGCTTTTAGGGTGATACTGTAACCCGGGTTGCAGTGGATCGCCTCTTCGGCTTTTGATGGAAAAACAATAACAAGGAATAATCGTATGAATATGAAAGGACTTTATTTGATTTTGTTATCGTTCCTTTTCGGTTGTAATTTGCCGGATATGCAGACCGGGAAGGAGGTCTCATATTATTTTGATCAACCAGCGCAGATATGGGAAGAAACTTTGCCTTTGGGAAACGGCCGTATCGGTATGATGCCGGATGGTGGTATTGAGCGGGAGAATGTTGTCCTGAATGAGATCTCCCTGTGGTCCGGAAGTAAGCAAGATACGGACAATCCTTATGCGTATTATTCTTTGGCGAATATTCGTCGCCTTTTATTTGAGGGACGGAATGACGAGGCACAGGATTTGATGTATAAAACTTTCGTCTGCAAAGGGACCGGAAGTAATCTGGGTGACGGTGCGAACGCTCCGTATGGGAGTTACCAATTATTCGGAAATCTAGTGCTGAAATATACGTATCCGAATGAATCGGATTCTATCGCTGAGTATCGCAGGCGGTTGAACCTAAGCGAGGCTATCGCTTCCGTCTCTTTTAAAAGGGGGAATGTGAATTATCAACGGGAAATGTTTACCTCTTTTTCCGGTGATCTGGGAGTGATTCATTTGGTAGCGGATACGGATCGGGCTTTGAATTTCTCATTGGGTATGAATCGTCCGGAACATGCGACGATCTCTTTGGACGGAAAGGACTTGCTGATGCGGGGACAACTGCCGGACGGGGTGGATACGTTGGAGATGAAAGGGATGCGTTTCGCCTCTCGTGTCCGTATCGTCTTGCCGAAGGGAGGAGATTTGGCTACGACAGATAGCTGTCTGTCGGTGCGAAGTGCCTCGGAAGCGATTATCTTGGTAAGTTTAGGTACGGATTATTTCGATAAAGACGGCGCCGGACAATCCTTGGAAAAATACTTATCGCAAGCGGAATCTAAGGATTTCTCCACCTTGCGCCGGGAACATACACTTGCTTATCGCTCCCTGTTCGATCGGGTTTCTCTGGATTTGGGAAGAGGCGAAAGGGATCATCTTCCGATCAATGAGCGTTTGGCCGCTTTCGCTCAAGATAAGAACGATCCGGGATTGGCGGCTTTATATTTCCAGTTCGGTCGATATTTATTGATTTCCTCGACCCGGCAGGGATTACTGCCCCCGAATTTGCAAGGCTTGTGGTGTAATACGATTCATACGCCTTGGAACGGGGATTATCACCTAAATATTAATTTACAGATGAATCATTGGCCTGCGGAGGTCACGAACCTCTCCGAGTTGCACCTTCCGCTGATCGAATGGACGAAACTGCAAGTCCCTAGCGGCGAACGCACGGCCAAGGCTTTTTATAACGCACGGGGATGGGTTACCCATATTTTAGGTAATGTTTGGGAGTTTACCGCCCCGGGCGAACATCCATCGTGGGGAGCGACGAATACATCCGCCGCATGGCTATGCGAGCATTTGTATACGCATTATCAGTATACATTAGATAAGGCGTATTTGAGGGATGTTTATCCGACGATGAAAGGGGCTGCCCTATTCTTTGTGGATATGTTGGTGCAAGATCCCCGGACTAAATATCTGGTGACGGCACCTACGACCTCTCCGGAGAACGCTTATAAAATGCCAAACGGAAGTGTCGTGAGTATTTGTGCCGGATCGACAATGGATAATCAGATCGTGCGGGAATTATTTACGAATACCATTGAGGCCGCCGGGATTTTAGGCGTGGATAGCGCGTTCGCTGCTGAGTTGGCGGCGAAACGAGATCGCTTGATGCCAACGACGATCGGTAAAGACGGCCGTATTATGGAATGGCTCGAGCCGTATGAGGAGGTAGAGCCTACCCATCGTCATGTCTCTCATTTATATGGGCTTTATCCCGGGAATGAGATATCGATAGAGCATACGCCAGAGTTGGCTGAGGCGGCTCGTAAATCCTTGGAGGTCCGTGGTGATCAAAGCACGGGCTGGTCGATGGCTTGGAAGATTAATTTCTGGGCTCGTTTACAGGATGGCGATCATGCTTATAAATTGTTGGGTGATTTGTTACGTCCTTGCGTAGATGAGCATACGAAGGAGGTGAAGGGAGGAGGTTCTTATCCTAATTTGTTTTGTGCCCATCCTCCTTTCCAAATCGATGGTAATTTTGGAGGCACGGCGGGTATCGCGGAGATGCTGATACAGAGTCAAACCGGATTGATCGAGTTTTTGCCGGCTTTGCCTTCCGCTTGGAAAAACGGAAGCTTTAGCGGTTTGAAAGTCCGGAATGGCGGAGAGGTGTCGGCTAAATGGACGGAAGGTCTGCTGACGGAAGCTCGATTGAAAGCGATCGTTCCGGGTATTTTCCGGATCAAGCTTCCGGCAAATTCAGCGAACCTAAGTCTCAAGAAAAATCAGAAACCAGTATCTTTACCCGTAATCGATGGAATGCTAACGGTGGATTTGCAACAAGGAGACGAATTGATATTAATAATGTGAATAATATGCCAATATGCCAATGTGCCCTGCGAATATATCCATTTAATTGGCATATTGGCACATTACCCACATTGGCACATTATTCAATATAGTGGTAATCTATAAATGAAACCGATCGAAAGGCGTGCGGTGTCGTCCAAAGAGGCATCGAGCGCCTTCGCTCGTTCAGAGAGGTTATATTTTTTACCTATGGCGGTCAAGAAGATATGTAGATTATCATCGGCCATCGGATAGAACTCTAGTCCTCCTTGATACCCCCATGCCGTACGGTATTTTCCTTTCTCGTAAGTATCGTAGGCTTTATAGATCGATGCGCTTTCATACATTCCTTTCGCGAATAGTTGCCATTTGGGATGAAAACGATATTGTATTTCTCCCACCAGCGAAAGATAATCGATGTTTTGCATACGAACCGGTGGTTCCGGTTCCTCTTCTCCGGCGACTTCGGGCTGAGTCAATTCGGTCAATAATCCTAACGGATCTAATTTCCCCCGTGAATACATGACATCGAAATAAGCATAGACCGGTCCGGCCTCTATACTTTGACCGGTAAAGACGCTATACATATATTTCCCTTGGGCTTGCTCCGCAGCGGATACGGAGTATCGTAAATGAATCAACTCATCCAGAAAGTTACCGTTCCAGTTCAATGTGTAAAACAAGGGAACTCTCGGTTTCTTAAATCCTTCCGGCAGACGTCCATACTCATCTTCCATCGATCCCATACGACTGTTCGTCACCTGTAAGCGGATCTCTTGTGACTCATTCGGCTGATACCCCAGCCCGATTCCCGTAAGGTAGCAAAGGGAGTATTCATTCATATCGCTATACTCATAAATAAGCAAAGGATTCTCGTCGTACTCAAAACCACCGTAGAACACATCTTGTTTTCCGGCGGTTAAGGTAAAACGCTCATTCAGTTTATAGCCAATATACGCATATTCGATCGACTCATTCAAATTCTCCAAGGCTTGTCCCTCATAACCGCCATTCAGCGTTTGGCGATACCAATAGAATAACCGATCGTTCACTTCTCCGGTAACATCAATTTTGACATCCCTGAAACGAAAGGCGGCTTCATCCAGCTTCCCCGAGAAAAAGTCCGCGTTGAATCCTGCGTGCATCTCCAAGTCCAGATTGAAAACCTTGTTGCGTTTCGGAATCTTAATCGCGTATTCAAAAAGAGATACCGAAGAAGAATCCCGCTCTGGGATCGGAGAATTTGTCTGAGCGTAAGACGTTAACGCGGAACCGATAAATAAGAAGGCCGACAGCCAAGCCACTGTGAGTCGTTTCATTTACTGATGTTAATTATTAAAGTGGCCGCGAAGATACGAATTATTGCTCGGTTTTGCCCATATGCTTCATGACTTTAGCGTCCAGATAGAAAATGAGCTCTTCCGCTATATTCGTACAATGATCTCCGAAACGTTCCATTTTCCGGATAACACCGGCCATATATAACCCTGCCAATGCGCTACCTTTATGCTCCTCTATATATTTGGCGATAATAGCGGTAGAATTATGATTGATCTCATCGATCAAATTATCCTTCAAGAAGATACGGGAAGCGATCTCTGAGCTTTCTTTCTCAAAAGCCTCTTTGGTGAGTGAGATCATGCTTAATAACTCCGACAGCATTTCTTCTACCCGGGTTTCCTTGACCAGTTGCGGGTCAATCGGTTCCCCCTCGGGAAGGTTTCCTGCGAAACGGGCGATGCTTTCTGCGAAATCTCCCAGACGCTCTAGGTTTGTATTAATCTTATACATCGCCAATACGAAACGTAGGTCGATCGCTACCGGTGCGTACAAGGCGATGATATCCTCGCAATCACTGTCGATCTTTAGCTCGAAAGCATTTACCCGGCGTTCCCGGCTAATTACCTTATAAGCGAGTTCCTTATCTCCGGTGAGCATAGCCTCCCCTGCGTTGTATAATTGCTGGTGAACCAATGCCCACATCTCGCTGATACTATTTTTTAAAGAATGAATCTCCTGCTCTATAACCTTCATACTCTTCTAATTTTCAATTTTCAATTTTTAATTTTCAATTACCCAAACCGTCCGGTAATGTAATTCTGTGTAGACTCTTTCTCCGGATTGGTGAAAATCTTCCGGGTATTATCATATTCAATCAATTCCCCTAAATAGAAATATCCGGTCTTGTCGCTAACACGAGCCGCTTGTTGCATATTATGGGTAACGATTACGATCGTATAATCATTTTTCAGCTCATGTATCAAATCCTCGATCTTGCTGGTTGAAATCGGGTCCAACGCGGAAGTCGGCTCGTCCATCAATAGGATAGAGGGCGAGATCGCCAAGGCACGGGCGATACATAAACGTTGCTGCTGTCCGCCGGAAAGAGCGAATGCCGATTCTTTCAGTTTATCCTTTACCTCGTCCCAAAGGACAACCTGCTTTAAAGTCTTGACCACCGTCTCCTCAATATAATTCTCATCGTTGACACCGTTTACCCGCAGGCCATAAGCGACATTCTCATAAATCGTCTTAGGAAAAGGATTCGGTTTCTGGAAAACCATCCCCACGTTTTTACGTAAGCGATCCACTTTCTCACTTTTCGTATAGATATCTCTTCCATCAATCAGGATCTGACCTTCCATGCGAGTGCCCGGAATCAAATCATTCATGCGGTTGAACAGGCGGAGGAAAGTAGACTTTCCGCAACCGGACGGTCCGATGAAAGCGGTGGACGTATTCGGCTCTATCTCCATGGAAATGTTCTTCAACGCATGGAAATCCCCATAATAAAAGTCTACGTTTTTAGCATCAATCTTTATCATAATTGTCTTATTTTTTTAATTCATTTTTACCTTCTTGGCGAAATAACTACGCAAGGCATTTGCCAAAAGGTTTACTAATAATACGATGACAATCAGTACGAGTGCCGTGCCATAAGCCATCCCCCGGGAAGCCTCGATATCCGTACCGCTTGTAGAGATAACATATAAGTGGTAAGGTAATGCCATACATTGGTCGAAAATACTTTTCGGTAATTGTGGCAAGAAATAAGCGGCCACCGTAAAAAGGATAGGAGCGGTCTCTCCGGACACACGCCCGATCGAAAGAATCAATCCCGTAATAATATTGGGGAACGCCATCGGTAGCACGACCCTGCGGATGGTCTGCAATTTCGTAGCCCCTAACGCTAGGCTACCGTGGCGGAAAGAATCATCGATACTTTTCAAAGCCTCTTCCGTCGTACGGATGATAAGTGGCAAGGACATTAGCGCCAAGGTAAACGAACCCGCTATAATAGAGTCTCCCCATCCCAAGGTGCTTACGAATAGAGACATACCGAATAACCCGAAAACAACGGAAGGAACACCGCTTAGGTTATTCGTCATGATACGGATGAAACGGATGAGTTTTCCGTTCGTGGCGTACTCGTTCATATAAATACCACTCATGATGCCGATAGGAAAACTAATCAAGCTACTTCCGATCACTAAATAGAGTGTACCTACGATAGCCGGAAAAATCCCCCCGGAGGTCATGCCCTCTTGGGGTGCTTGTGTCAGGAAATCCCAACTGATCACGCTCGCTCCCTTTAAGATAATGAATCCCAGTATTACGAATAAGATCACTACGACCAAATAACTCAGGAAAGAAAAGAAACCGAAAGCAACCTGTTGAGAGGCCCGTTTTCTCTTGTCTATATTCCCTAAATGTTGAATAGGTGCCATATCTTTAATTAAATTTTACGTTTGGATGAAATATATTCTACGGCGATGCTCAACCCCAAGGTGATGAGGAACAACACGGCTCCCAGCATAAACAAGGCTTGGTGATGTGCTCCACCTGCGGGAGCCTCACCCAATTCCGCCGCTATCGTGGCAGGAATTGTCCGTACCGGTTCGAAGAACGAGGTAGGGATAACGGCGGCGTTTCCGGTTACCATCAATACGGCCATCGTCTCACCGATCGCACGTCCTATACCTAATACGACGGCGGACGTGATACCGGATATGGAGTAGGGGATGATTACTTTATAGATAGTTTGCCATTGCGTGGCTCCCAATGCCAAGCTAGCCTCTTTCATGGCTCGTGGGGTAGTTCGCATAGCATCTTCCGCTACCGTGATGATGGTCGGCAACGCCATGATCGCTAAAACCACGCTTCCGGCGAAAGCGGTCTCTCCTACCGGAAGGTCTAAGGTCTTTTGGATAAGGGGAACGATCACCACCAATCCGAAGAAACCATAAACGACTGAGGGAATACCTGCCAGCAACTCGATAAGCGGTTTTAATAAATTGCGTGTTTTTGTATTGGCGATCTCTGCCATATAGATCGCTACCGCTACTCCGAAGGGGAGGGATAAGGCGATCGCACCTATACTTACCAACAGTGTGCCTAGTAATAGAGGGATCAGCCCAAAGATCGGAGCGGGAGTTGAGGTCGGATACCATTTCGTCCCTCCAAAGAATTCCGAAGGCTTGATCGTGGCTCCCGATATGATTTTTCCCGTAAAGTTCTCCGACTTGTATTGTTTCGGAAAGAATGCGATAATCCCCGGCTCTTTATGGATAAGTTCATTGATTTTCTCGGGAACATATTGAAATTCTTCACCTAGCTCTTCTTCCGTATAATAGTTGGTTAGGTCCGAGAAACGGAAGACAAGTATATCTTGATTTTCTCCGTTTAAATCTTCCCAATTGGTGATATTGGCATCGAAGACATCCATGATTTGCTCGGGCGACAAATGTTCGACCGGATTTTCTTGATTCACGGCCAATATATATCCTTCCTCTACCTCCGGGCTGTTAAAAAGACCTGCGGCCTCTTTAAATAAGAAGACAATGATCAACAAGATCGTAAAGCTACTGACGCTTCCACTGATCAAGAATCCTCCTTCCACTAATTTTTCTATAAACTTTCTCACAATCTTTGCCTATTTATTCTGCTGCAAAGAAAGAGCCTCTATATTAAGGAGAGATTAAACCCGCTTGAAAGAATTGTTTCAAAATTATTACAAATGTATTACGCATTGTCTGCTATGAGAATAGGGCATGAGTTCGGTTGAACCCATGCCCTATGAATTATGCCTGTAATATGTTTGTATTACTTATTATACTTGCTCCAATCCACATTGTGCATATCTCCGCTGGCCGCTAGTTCCTCATGGAAAGCGAAACAGCATTTCAGGTTTTGAGGCGTATGTCCCTTGATACCCATAGCGAGGTACTCTTCCAATAACGGTTTGTAATCCGGGTGAACACAATTGTCGATGATACAACGAGCGCGTTGGATCGGAGATTTACCGCGTAAGTCCGCTACACCATATTCAGTGATGATGATCTTCACGGAGTGCTCGCTATGATCCAAGTGAGATACCATCGGTACGAACGCGCTGATCTTTCCATCCTTCGCCGTAGACGGAGTCGTGAAGATCGACAACATAGCCGAACGGGTAAAGTCGCCGGAACCACCGATACCATTCATCATACGAGTACCGGATACGTGTGTAGAGTTGATATTACCGAAGATATCAGCCTCCAAAGCCGTATTGATCGCAACCAAACCTAAACGGCGGGCAACCTCCGGATTGTTTGAGATCTCTTGCGGACGAAGCAAGATCTTATCCTTGAAGAAATCAAGATTAGCGTAGATCTCACGGATCACCTCGTTACTTACGGACAAAGAGCAACCGCTGGCGAATTTAACGCGACCTTGTTTCATCAATTCGATAACCGCATCTTGAATAACCTCAGTATATACATTGAATGCGGGGATAGACTCATTAGCTCCCATGCAGCCCAAGACTGCGTTAGCCACGTTACCTACGCCACTCTGCAATGGAACGAATTCTTTCGGAAGACGGCCGGCCTTGATCTCGCTAACCAAGAAGTCCGCAACGTTTTTACCGATCGCCATCGTAACATCATCCAGCGGAGAGAATTTTCCACCTTCATTCGGCTCATCGGTCCTTACCACACCAACGATCTTAGCCGGGTCTACTTTTACACAATCGTTACCGATCCTGTCAGAAGGAGTGTAGATAGGGATCTCACGGCGTAAAGGAGGATCAGCCGGCTCGTAAATATCATGCATACCGCGGATTTCTTTCGGGTGACGGCAGTTCAACTCAACGATGATACGGTCTGCCATACGACAGATAGTAGGTAAGATACCAACACCTGAAGTCGGAACGATCTCACCATCCTCAGTAACATCGGCAGCCTCTACGATCGCTACATCGATCTTACCCAAGAATCCGTAACGCAAGCTTTGTGCCAATTCAGACAAGTGCAAATCGAAATATTGTGCCTGATGAGCGTTTAATGCGGCACGTAAGTCTTTGTTCGATTGGTACGGTGTACGGAATTTGATGGCGTTAGCGCGAGCCAATTCTCCGTCTAGCTTATCACCGGTAGAAGCACCGGTAAACATACCGATTTGGAAAGGGTTACCTTTAGCGTGTTCTTCCGCTGCCTTCCGGGCGATAGCTCCGGGAACGACTTTCGGGCATCCTGCGGGTGTAAAACCACTGAAACCAACATTGTCATTATGATGCACATAAGATGCGGCTTCTTCAGCTGTAATGAATTTTAATGCCATGATAATTAGTTTTTATGTTTTTAGGTAAATACTTACTGTTCAATATTTCGGGCGCAAACTTACATAAAATTACGCTGAATCGAATATAAGTGTGGCGTAAATTAATACTTCCGGTTTAGAATCTCCGCACAAATGATCGCTTTCTTCAATTCCTCGATGTCTCTGAAGGTATCTTCCGGCATAAGCCCCGGTTCTTCCTCGATAGCACTCATCCTTACGGATGGCCGGGTCGCGATATGATTCGGGATATTCTTCTCGGCGGAAAGGAATGGAGATGAGGCAGGCGATGAGGTTACGACTTGCGGTTTCTCAACCTTTGGCTTTACCTGCTTTTGTCGGGGAGCGGACTTAGGTTTTTGCGTTTCCTTTTGTATATCCTCCAGTATCTCCCAGAAGCCTTTTCCTTCCGTAGGCTGGTCATTGGGCACAATTTCCCTGTCGGGTTGTCCTAATATATCGGGACGACTCTTCTTCTTTTTGTCTTTCGAACTGAATAAGCCACTGACCGCGGCGATAATCAGGAAAACAATATATAACCAATCTCCTACGTTATCCATAAACTTTGATTATTTTTGCACCTCCAAATGTAAGAAGAATAATTGAGAAGTGAAAAGATGGGAGTATATAAAACATCAGATAGGTATAAAAGTAAATAAGGGTAACTTCACAGCCACCCTTATTCGATTTAACCAAAACCTTAACTATGAAAAAATTTACGTTTTTCGAATGCAAATATAACGGTGGGATTCGAACTATGCAAGCGTTTGCGTAATTATTTTTAAGAATCTTGCTTATTTAAATTCTATTAACATATAGTATGGTAAATCAAGAAAACGGTGTGGACTTAAAATCCGCTACCCAAAGCGATGAACGAAAGTTGTTTATCGAGACCTACGGCTGTCAGATGAATGTGGCGGACAGCGAAGTTGTAGCTTCTATCATGAAGATGGATGGCTATAGTATGACGGAGAATATCGAGGAGGCGGATGCCATCTTCGTGAATACTTGCTCCGTACGCGACAACGCCGAACAGAAAATCTATGGGCGGCTACAGTATTTCCAGTCTTTAAAACGGAAAAAGAAGTCATTAATTGTCGGTGTATTGGGATGTATGGCCGAACGAGTGAAGGAAGACCTGATCCATGTGCATCATGCCGACTTGGTGGTAGGACCGGATTCTTATCTGGACTTGCCGAACTTGGTGGGAGCGGTAGAGCACGGAGAGAAAGCGATCAACGTGGAGCTTTCTACCCAAGAGACCTATAAGGATGTTATTCCTTTGAAGTTACCGGGCGTACATATCTCCGGTTTCGTGTCTATTATGCGCGGTTGTAATAATTTTTGTACGTATTGCATCGTACCTTATACAAGAGGACGCGAGCGTAGCCGGGATATCGAGAGTATCTTGAATGAGATACGGGATATGCACGAGAAAGGCTTTAAGGAAGTTACGTTGTTGGGACAAAATGTAAACTCCTATTCTTTCGAGAAAGAAGGTGAGACCATAACCTTCCCGATCTTGTTGGATCGTGTGGCGAAAGAGGTTCCCGATATGCGAATTCGTTTTACGACTTCCCATCCGAAGGACATGAGCGATGATACCTTACGTGTGATTGCCGCGAACGACAATATCTGTAAGTTTATCCATCTGCCTGCCCAATCCGGCAGCAGTCGCATCTTGAAGGTCATGAATCGTAAATATACTCGTGAATGGTATCTGGACCGTATAGCGGCGATCCGTCGTATCGTACCGGATTGCGCTATCTCGACTGATTTATTCTGCGGTTTCCATTCCGAGACCGAGGAGGATTATCAAGAGACTTTATCCTTGATGCGTGAAGTGGGATATGATAGTGCTTTCTTATTTAAATATTCCGAACGTCCGGGTACATATGCCGCTAGCCATTTGGAGGATAATGTGCCGGAAGAAGAGAAGGTACGCCGTTTGCAAGGTATGATCGATTTGCAAAATAAGTTGTCCGAGGAAAGTAACTTGCGGGATATAGGCAAGACTTTCGAGGTTCTGATAGAAGGATTCTCGAAACGTTCCCGTGAGCAATTGTTCGGACGAACCAGCCAAAACAAGGTGGTTATCTTTGACAAGAAGAACTATCATGTAGGTCAATTCATAAAAGTCAAGATCCATAAGGCTTCCTCGGCTACCCTGTTCGGGGAACCTGTGGAGGAATAAGAAAAAGAAAACGCCAATACGTTCCATTTCGAGCGATATTGGCGTTTCTCTTATTTAAAAATCTTATTCACAATGTAACATTCTCTATTGTGATTTGCTTCTGACAAGAATAATCACTAAATTTGTGTTATTCTAAAACAGGAAGTTATGTCAAGAGATGTGGTAAAACAAGAACTATTGGCGAAACTGAAGCAAGAACACTGCTTCTGGTCGTACAACGAAAACTCTATCAAGGATATTCCAGATGATATGCTGATAGAGAAAACTTTGTTGCATCTTGACTTGGAAGAAATAAACCAACTGTTTCTAATTTATCCTTTCAAGAAAATCAAGCAGGTGTGGCTGGATTATCTTGTTCCCCAAGCGGAATATCTCTACACGTTGAATCGTTTCTTCGCATGGTATTATTTCAAGGCAAAGAAGCCAGATGCTTATATAAAGTCTATGGCTACTCGCCACCTTAATAAAATGTTTGCATGAAAGGTTTAGCTCCACACACGCTGCAAGTTTTTGAAGCTGTCTCTAAGCTGGACTGCATCAAACCCTATCTCTTGGTAGGTGGCACTGCTTTGTCATTGCAAATGGGAACTCGGCAAAGTGAGGACTTGGACTTTATGAAATGGCGTACTTCTAAAACAGAGAAAATGGAAGTGGCATGGTATCAGATAGAGAAAGAGCTCGCTGCAATAGGTGACACTCAGCATAAGAACATTTTAGATATAGACCATGTGGAATATTTAGTGTCTGGAGTAAAGTTCTCGTTTTATGCCTGCCCCAAATATTCTCCTGTCAGTATGCCTGTGGAATATCTGAATAATCTCAGATTGGCAGATGTAAAGTCTATTGGAGCTATGAAGATGGAGGTGCTGCTGCGCAGGAGTAATTTTCGCGATTATTATGATATTTATTCCATCTTAAAGTCTGGTGTACCTATCAATGATTTGGTATCTTTAGCCCTCACTTACTCTGGACATAAATTGAAATCCAAAAACCTGTTGGCTATGCTCACCAACGGCTCTCGTTTTACAAGAGACTCCCATTTTGAACAACTTGCACCGACTTATGCTGTAACTGCTCAAGAAATAGAAGATTATATAAAGTCTTGTTTATTATAAACTGCTGCAACATTCTTGCGAATGGGGTTATATATAGAAATGAAAAAAACTAAATCATCTACCATATCTGCCATTATCTATATAAGTATCTAATTATAAGAAATTTGTTGAATGGTGGTAGATAATAAACATCTACCACTATCAGCTTGTATCTACCACTATTTACTGCTTTTCAACCACTAAATGCAGCCGTTCACTATTTGTCTTATGCTGATATAGGTAGACACATTCAATAACAATAAAATGTGTAATTATTATGCGCAAAAAACATGAGCATTACAGCGAAGAAGAGAAATTGCATCTTCTTCATTCTTATTATCAA